>JAYTNJ010000182.1:0-17620 GCA_043748345.1 Saprospiraceae bacterium | reverse complement strand
AGAATTCGGCCCGATATTGTTAAAAAATTATTGCACCCGTTGAAAATTAAGTTTGGAAGATCAGGAATGATGTATTGATCATTTTTGATTGTTTTTTTTGGTTGATGGTGATATCGTTCATTTTGTAATGGATATAATCATCGCTAAAAGTTTGCTGAGCTCTGTAGCATTTAGCTACTGCTTTGCTCTTATTGCTGATGGCTCAGAAGTGTGGTCATCTACTGATTCATATTTTCAAAGGATTGCAAAGATTTAAGAAGCCCTGGTTCTTATATTACAATGGTAATGTATTCAGGCAAAAGTGATCAAAAGTAATACAGGAAAGTCAGATATTTGAGAATATAAGCCAGGATGGCTCAAAGATTTGTCGTGTCGCACAAGATATAGCAAAAAAGAGAGCCTGCATCAATGCCCCCGATCAACGGGATAAACCCTGCAGGAGCTGCAGACCCTCAGGTGTACGTCGCGGTACAAAGGCAAAGATAAGGTTAAATTTCTGAAAATCAGACACGGTCCTGTGGTGTATTATAGATTAGCATCAGTCTATACCGTATCAAGACTGAAACACAAAGTGCGATGCCAAGTCAGTACCCTACAAAAGCGGAGTAAATTAAAAGATACGCTTCAGGGTCAAAAGGCACACGGCGCAGAGTAACTCGGAGTATAGTATGGATGGGTAAGGACCGTTTTGGTCAAAGTTTTATTTTATTTAACCTTTTTAAAATTATTTTATTATGAAAGTTTTATTTTTAATTTTCTCTCTTGGGTATTTTGTACCCATGGCGTCAGAGGATTCTTGTACTGCAAGAATTACTGATGGTACGAATACTGTTTCTTGTACAGCAGAAACATGTGCCGCGGCTAGAGCATGTGCCATTGCTGGATGGGAAGCCATACAATAGGAATGAATTGTGTGGTAAAATACAAAATGTTTTACCACACATTTTTTTGTGTCATATATGTTATTCCATTATAGTATTAACTAATTAGCAAATCATAAATTTTGAATATGAAATTTTTATTTTTTCTATTATTAAATTTTAATCTTTTTAATAATACATTCCATCATAAGGATCAGTTTTTTGAGGCAAAATATCAAGTTATCTCTCAACTTTCAGATAAAGGTATAAACGGTGATTACACATTGACATTTAATAATGATGCTTCAATTTTTAAAAACATTTCTATGCCTACTGCCGATAAGTTAATTGATGATGGTTCGAATAATTTATTCGTTATAACAGGTGATCCCGATGGTATGCCTATTTATAAAAATTTAAAGGAAAAAGTACTTGAGTCAAAATATTATATAGGTAAAAAGTCAAATAAATGTATAATAAAAGATACAATTCCCAAAATTGTATGGAAAGTGCTTAATGAATCTAAAGAAATTTCCCAAATTAAAGTTAAGAAAGCAATAGGCTCATTTGGAGGCAGGATATATGATGCTTGGTTTGCTCCTTCAATCAGCAACCAACATGGTCCTTTTTTCTTAAATGGTCTTCCAGGACTGATCTTAGAAGCTAAGTCACGGGATAATAAAATTAATATTGCCTTATTATCTTTGAAAAAACTAGATGGTTTAAATGAAATTCAACCAATTTCAAAAACGATTAAAGTACAATGTGTTTCTCATTTTGATTATATAAAAAAGAGAGATCAAGTTTATGAGAAAATAAAAATTGAAGTTGAATCACGAGGAGGAATGTTTTCTAGAGATACTAACTTAGATTCTCAATTTTGGAAAGGATACTTTTAAACAATTTATTTTGCAAGTATGCTAAGATTAAGGGTGCTTATTTTCATTTTAGCTTATGTTTCTTTTAATGGCATTTCTCAAATTACAAATATTGAAGGATATATTAGGGAGGCAGACACAGAAACTAAAATTGATTTTGTAAATGTAGTCATTATTCATCTTAAAGATAGTTCCTATGTCAATTTCGGTTTTTCGGATGATACCGGATACTTTTCTATAGAGATTCCTGATACAGTAAATAAATTCATTCTAAGTTTAAGCAAATTGGGATATGAAGAATTAAGAGATACTATTTACAACACACAAAATAGTTTTAAAAAGTCATACAGGCTAAAAGTTTCTTCCATTTTGCTAAACGAAGTTACTATCAATGATAAAGCACCAAAAGCCATATCAAGAAATGATACTACCCTTATAGATACTAAAAAATTCGCCACCGGAGATGAGCGAAAGATTGAGGACATTCTTAAAAAACTGCCGGGTATCGAAGTAGATGATAAAGGACGAATAAAATACAACAGCAAAGTCATAACAAAAGTCTTGTTTGAAGGTGATAATCTTTTGGGTAGTGACTACACTGTTGGTACTAAAAATATTTCAGCAGAAATAGTTGATAAAGTAGAAGTAATTGACAATTTTATCAATAATCCTCTTTTAAAAGGTATTATTGAATCGAATGAAATGGTACTAAATATAAAGGTGGACGAAAATTTTAAATATGATCTAAGCGGTAGTGTAGATGTGGGACTTGGAGCAGATACATCGCATACAAGATATCTGGGTAATTTGTTTTTATTTAACCTGGGGAGAAAAACCAAATCATTTTTTGTACACAACACCAATAATGTAAGATACAATACGGGCGATGTCAACTCTTATGATGTCGAACAAAAAAATCTGGAGTATAATAAATACACCCAAAGCGATTTTTATTCTGAACAATCATTTTTAGCATCTCAATTGGGCAGAGGTGATAAGTATTTAAACGATGTATTTGTGAACAATGGGGTAAAGACCTTAAGTAGAATATCATTGATACACCCTATTTCTAAAAAAATGAAAATCAATAGTTCGGCTAATGTTTTTTATGAAAATATCAGAAATAAGGAGAATGAAACTACTATATATTTTCAAGGAATGGACACACTAAAATTTTCAAACTCATTATATAACGATTTTAGAATATTGCATCAAAAGTATGATGCTGGGACTGAATATCTGGATGTATCAAAAGGTATTAGCATCAATACCAAATCAATTTTTATATCAAAAAGTAATAATTTTATCTCTGAACTTAACAGAAGCTATCTGGATTTGGGTCAAGAAAACCTAGCTGACAATTATAAATTAATCAATACCATTGATATTATTAAAAAGATTGGTACCACCTTGATAGAGTTTTATTCAGACGTTAAATTGAATAACCTTGACGAGAAGGCCAAATATAATAATCCATATTTTGAGTCTGAATTTGATCAAAGAGTGATAAATCAGGGTATAAAAAGTAAAACCAATACCTTTCTGACATTCGTCAAATTATTAAACAGAAAGAATATCAACTATGACATTTCAGTGGGATCTCAATATTCATTACGAAATTTAAAAACAAAATTGGAAAACGATAAAAATGAGCTAGTCTCAGGAACAGCATTAAACTCACTGGAAAGAATTGACAATGACATTTTTACTGAGATATATCATTTTAATAAAGTTAAGAATTGGACATATTCTCTTAAATCCACTATTTTTTATTCTAATATAAAAGAAGCAACAAGCTCACCATTTTTTACAAAAAACTTCTATTTTAAATCAGAATTTGAGTTGCCACATTGGTGGAAGATTACTTGTAACGCTGCATATACTGAAAAATTAACTAGTCTTGACAAAGTTTTGATAAATCCCATTTTTATCGACCTTCAAACCAAATTTCAAGGCAACATGATGATAAACAAACCAATAAATAAAGAATTGACCATATCCTTTAATAAGAAAAACGATTTTAAGGGCTATTATATTAATATATATTCTTCATACTTATCTTCAATTGGGGATTTTGGAGATCAATTTAATTTTGATACATCATTTATTTTCACCAAGACATTATTTTTTCCTGCTGAATACCAAAATATTATAGCAGGGTCACGGTTTAGCTTGATTTTAGAAAAATTAAAATCTAAAATTACTCTATCAGGAAGCTATAATTTTAACAAAGGCAATAATTCTATCAATGAAGTTGAGCGTTTTTATAACATCAGAGGTATCAATGTACTTCTAGAATATTTTCTTTCAGTAAAAAATTTCAATATCAAGATTCAATATATCCACAAAAATTTTAAGTATACAATAAATTCATCCAACACTAATTTTAAAAATACCACAGAAAAGATAGAAATTAAACCGGTATTTATCTTAGGAAAAAAAATTTATCTTAAAAGCTTGATTACTTTCAATAAATTTGTAAATGAAATGAATACCAATATGTTTTTTACATCTGAGGTGGCTATAGATTATAAAATAAATTACAAATCACTGTCAAATATTAATATCATGGTAATAAACCCTTTCAATACCCAAAAATATAATCTGAACTTTGTTTCTGATTACTCTTTACAAAATGTATCATTTTTGGGGACTCCAGGATTTTGTTATATTACCTGTACATTTGACCTGTAAGGTAAACATTTGGGGCAACTGTTGTATTTTTTGAAAAATGATGTCCATTGTATTTAATCGGGTGTAGATAACCGAACAAAGTAATCGTTCAGATTTTTTACAAATTTGAGTCAGATGTGGATTAGGTTGAAATTGGATTTATCTGAATCTACCCGACGATAGCTTTTAAAACTCTCATGATAGTTGTATGAATTAAAATGAAAAAGATGAAAAATTTATTTGCAATTTTAATAATTTTGTTGTCAGTACTATCATCTTACGAACAAAAATCTAAAAATCTTTATCTAAAAATAGATAGTGAATTTGTGTCAATCACTTTAGACGAACAGAAATTTCCGGGATTTCTATCTGTTGTAAAGTCAATCGAAAAATATCAAAATGGAACTCCTGTTAAATCAAATGAATTACACCTTGTTGGTTATTTTAAAAAAATAAAGAAGGTAAAATAATTCTTGACTATGTAAAATTTAATTATTATTTTATCCCATTAAGTAAGTTTGAAGCGTTTGTTTGGATAAATAAAAACATACTAGTGACTTCAGGGATATTAGATTTTAATAGTAAAATAAGAACTATTATTGGAGAAGGAGATATTACTTATTCGTGTACATGTGGTGGGCAGGCCTCTATCCACCTGCCCACATAAAAACAAACATTATAATCATGAAATCCTTACTTTTTATTATTTTAATACCATTATTTGTATCCTATACGTACTGTCAGGAAGTTAAAAAGAGTAATTCTGAATTGCAATTTGGCATTGGATTAAGTCGGCAGGATAGCAGAATTCGGTTAAGAAGTTTAAAAAACGAAACTCCATGGTTTGAGTATAATTTTTCCTTCACCTATAATGACAAAATCCTGAGCAAAAATAAATTAGAAATATTTGCAGGTGCTGGGTATGATTTAAATATAAATTTGTTTAAGTTTGATGTAAATACCTTTGCTTTAGCAAAGAAAGGAGAAGATATTCCAGTAACTGGTCCTATAAATAGAAAATACTTTAAGCACAGCATTCTGATACCACTAGAAGCCAGATATTGGTTCAAAGAGAATTCATCTAATAAATATGGCGTGACCCTTGGGTTAATCCCTGCTATTACCTTATTTAGACATTTAGAAAATATGCCAGACTTTTATGTAACATCCATAAAGGTAAATCCTATAGCTATGCCAGCATATCTGGGAATAAGGTATGAAAAAAATCATACAGGATATTTTTTACAGTGTAGAATTATTAATTTACATCAATTAGATAATGTTATTTGGACACATGAGAGTGGTATCAGATTGCACAATCCATTCCAACTCAGATTTGGCATGAGTATTAAGTTATAATTAGTTCCAAAAATTATAATAATTTATGGTCTTATTGTCTTATGCCTAACGATTTATTTTGCAATGAAGCCATACATCATACTTATAAACAGATTATGAACAAATGCTTATACATTTATGTGAAAATTGAGGTTAGAATTTTTATTCTTGTACTTAACCTCAATTTAATTTAAAATCAACGGGTCGGAAAAAAACTTTAATTATTCGTCTGCGTACCTGTACCACCTTGATTGTCCTGTCCTTGTTTCAGGTCATTGTTTTTGACTTTTGCCTTACGCTCTTTGAAGTCCACATTTCCAAATTTATACCTGAAGTTGACACCAATGGATCTGAAAGGAATGCTGAATGATGTCCTCTGGGTGAAAGCAGTCGTTGCGATATTGGAATTAAAAAATTTGTCAGCATTAAATGGCTCGATCAGGGTAAGTCCTATGCTGGAGTTTTTAAATTCTTTCCTGACACCCATACCATAAATCGTAAAAGCCGGATTATCCCCCTGAATAGTCCTTACCGGAGATCTGAAAAAACTAAAAAAGTCGGCTTTAAATGTACCTGTGATTTTGATCTCGCCGTTCATAAACATATTGTATTCATAGCTGCTACGTGATGCAGCTACTCCATTGACTATACCTTTGGCATTATAGGTGGCCATATTGCCTCCTACACGAAATGTCACCAACTTTACAGACTTGGAAACAAAAGTATTAAATCCTACGGAATTATTGGTTCCTATATTTTTAAAAGTATTTACTGAAAGTCCGTTGTTATCGATATTGAGTATCTGCTCTATGATGCCATCTGTATACTTATAAAAGATAGCAGAAAATGTCGTAAATCCTTTGAAAGTAAAATTATATCCCATCTCTACCTGATGTACTATCTCAGGATCCAGGTATGGATTACCTTCGGTCCGGTTAAGAAAATCTGCGTTATTATTAAATGGATTGATGAATTGCAGACTAGGTCTTTGAAGTCTCTGACTATATCCGATCTTTAGTGTTCTGAAATTTTTGAAGGTGCGGCTTATAGTCAGATTCGGAAGAAAGTTATTGTACCCCAATCCACTGAAATTGAGGGAGTCGAGTACCTTAAACTTACCTGCTATATCTGTTTTTTCGTATCTGGCACCTGCTATGACTGAATATTTTTTAGCGATTGTGAAATTCATCGACGCGTATCCTGAAAATACATCCTGATCATATTTAAAATTTTCCCGTAACGGTTGATAACCTTCAGGCAATACCAAGACTTGTGTAGTGTAATCACTGACGATATTTCTTATGACAGCTTTTGCCCCTGTTTCCAGTTTGACTACTTTGCTGAAAGGATGAACATAATCCACCTGAAGTGTAGTTTCGTGGTTTGTGCCTTTATTGAAGACATCACTATTTCTGTTCAAAAATTCCAGAGAATGCTGTTCTTTTACTGAAAAGTCCTGATTGTTGTTTTGGTTTGAATATTGAACTCCAAAAGAAAGCTCCTGACCTTCTCTTTTCTCAAATTTACGCGTATAATCAGTATTCCAGTCATACCCGCCAAAAAAATTGTCTCCTGTATTAATCCTTGTAAACTGATCGGTCAGTCCTCTGGCCGGGTCAACAAGATTTCCATCAGTAAATCCTTCCAAGTCAAAACCAAATCCCCGGAAGTTGAGTGAACTGTTGATACTATTGTAGCCATTAAAATCATAAAAGGCACTAATTGAACCGTTGCCACCAAGTCTTGACGTATTTTGTTTACCATTTGATTCAAACCTTCTGATCCCAAGAGCTGTATTGTCCTCCCGGAAGAATGATGACAAGCCGTCTGCAGGTACCGAATAAAATAAAGCTGCGGTCGAGCTAACACCAAGCCTGCCTTTACCTACATTGAGATTGGTAAAAAGACTATTTTGACGGTTACCTGCCGAAGCATTGATACTGCCGGCGATACCCTCAATATTTGCTTTTTTAGTAATGATATTTATCAGACCTGCACTACCTTCAGCATCGTATTTGGCAGATGGTGATGTGATCACTTCTACTTTTTTGATCTGATCTGCCGGAAACATCTTAAGCGCGTCAGCCACGTTGCTTGAAAACATGCCTGATGGTTTACCGTTGATCAGTATTCTTACGTTTTGAGAGCCACGCAAGGATACATTACCGTTCAGATCCACGGATAAAGTAGGTACTTTACGAAGGACATCAGTAGCGTCGCCGCCAGCAATAGATGCATCATTTTCTGCATTAAAGACCAGTTTGTCCGCTTTATTTTCTACTAATATACGTTCTTCCTTAATTTCGACAGCATCGAGCAAAAAATTGGAGGGTATAAGAGATATAGGTCCTATATTTATATCAGGATTCTTTGGTGTGGTCTCGATGGCTGAAACTTTTTTTTCTGAGTAGCCCAAAAACGAAAAGTATAAATCATAAGAACCTTTTACCACATTTTCGAATTTGAATGATCCGTTTTCTTCAGATAAAATGCCGTCCAGTAATATAGTACTACCCTTTTTCTTTAGAGTAACGGTGGCAAATCCTACTGATTCTTTTGAAAGAGAATCAATAATTTTTCCTTCTATTTTTCCTTTAATAGAAGGGGCGGCTCCTCCACCCATAGGGAACTGAGCATAGAGCGATAAAGTTAAAAAGACACAAAAAATACTAAGATAAGATTTCACGATGGATGTTTTATTAAAAATATTACACTAAAATGACAAAAGTCGGTAATTGTTTGTTGAAAGGCCATAAAAATAGATGAATGGGACTTTTTTGAAGATGAAGATATGCTTAGTGAAGTAACTTGGATTTTATGTTAGATTATTTTTAACAAATTGACATAAGTTGCTATATTTGTTTTTTTAAAACAATTTAATCATCAAAATTTACAAATCAAATGAGGTTATCTTTACTGATCTATGTATTTATTTTGTCAGGATTTACCCTTTCTGCTCAGAATATTACCGTCTCTGGCAAAGTGGTTTCTTCGTCTGATGACGAAGCGCTAATAGGAGTAAATGTCACTGTCAAAGGTACTACTACAGGTACTATTACGGACCTGGATGGCATGTATTCATTACCGGGTGTTCCTGCTGATGGAATACTCGAATTTAGCTATGTAGGCTATGAAAGAGCTGAAGTAGCGGTAAACGGGCAAACGCTAATCAACGTCAATATGTCTGCCGGCAACCTACTGAATGAAATCGTGGTAACATCATTCGGCATAGCCAAAGACAAAAAAGTATTGGGTTACGGTTCTCAGAAAGTATCTGGGGACGAGCTTATGAGGTCCAGCCAGGCCAATGTGGTCAATGCACTGCAAGGAAAAGTCGCAGGTGTGACCATAAATAGTGCAGGAGGTGCTCCGGGAGCGGGAGCCAATATCAATATCCGTGGAATCAACTCCATCGGCAGCGGCAACGATAATCAACCTCTTTTTGTAGTGGATGGTATCATCATCAGCAATGCTACTAATGCAGGTAATGTGCTTCCATCAGCCGGAAGTAATGCTGTGAACAGCAATGAACAATTTATGAATACAAACCGTGCTGCTGATATCAATAATGATGATATCGAAAGTATCAACATACTCAAAGGGGCAGCCGCTACTGCGCTCTACGGACAAAGAGCGTCAAACGGAGCAGTCATTATTACCACAAAAAAAGGTAAAGCAGGTAAAACTAATATAACCTACTCAACATCTGTTGGTGTGCAGAATGTAGATAAGGTGCCTCAGGTACAAAAGTTGTATTCTCATGGTATTACTGGTCTTGCGAGAACTGGGTCTATTCCTGTTTTTCAGCAATTTGGCCCACCTGCGCTTCCGCGAGATACTTTCTATGAGCATTTCAGGGATTTCTTCCGTACGGGAAAAACTGTAAATCACGCTTTATCATTCGCAGGAGGTTCAGAAAAAACAAGTTTTCTAACATCGGCATCATATTTTAATAATTCAGGTATCACTTATAATACCAGTTTTCAGCGTGTTACCACTAAAATCTCTGCCAATCATCAGATGACTGACAAATTTAATGTCGGTGCTCAGATAAATTATATTAATTCTAAAGGAATCAACCCGGCCTCGGGAGATAAATCTATTTATAGTTCTTTATCCTTTTGGTCTCCTTCATTTGATGTGCAGGATTATCTGAAAGCGGATGGAACTCAAAAGAATATAACCGCCGGTACGATCGATAACCCAAGATATCTGGCAGAAGTGAGCCCACAAACTTCGGATGTTAATAGACTATTTGGGGATATCAATCTGAATTATAAATTTAATTCTTGGCTCAGTGCCCGGTATCAGATCACGGCAGATTATTATAATGATAAAAGAACGAGAGTAGTACCTCCGGATCTTGACCTGGGTACGCAAGTAAGAGGATTTATGACCGAAGAAGGTATTAATTCTAAAGAATTAAATTCCAATTTTATCATCACAGCAGACAAGAAACTTAATGATGATTTTAATATAAATGTTACATTAGGTAATACTATCACTGATATCAAAGGTGAGTCATTGGGAGCAAGAGGAGAAGGATTTATAGCTCCCGGATTTTTTAATATTCTGAATACTTCCAATGCATTTATTCGTAAATCAAATTCACTGAGAAGAATCATAGGTGTATTTGCCGATGCCAGGCTGGATTATAAAGACTATCTATTTTTGAATGTCACCGGACGAAATGACTGGTCATCTACATTGCCGGCAACTAACAGGTCGTTTTTCTATCCTTCTGCCAGTATTTCATACATTCTTACTAATTCTATACTGAAAGAAAACAGTGCAATTAATTATGCAAAACTGCGGGGCTCAGTAGCGCAGGTAGGAAAAGACGCCAGTCCTTATCAGATAGGAACGTATTTTGCTCCGGTGCCGGGATTTCCTTTCGGTACCACTGGAGGATTCAGAAGGGATCAGGATATAGGCAATTTTAATCTACTCCCGGAATTGACCACTGAGTCTGAAATCGGTATTGAGACAAGGCTCTTTAAAAATCTGATTTCACTGGAGGCAAATTATTTTGTGCGGAATAGTAAAAATCAGATCATCGATGTGCCTATCAGTAACGTGATCGGATATTCCAGATACACAACCAATGCTGGACTGATATCAAATCAAGGTGTAGAATTATTATTGGGCATCAGACCCCTGAAAGGTGCTTTCCAATGGGACATCGATCTTAACTGGACCCGCATCAGGAACAAAGTAAAGACTATGCCTGAAAATCTTAAGGAGATCACTTTTTATGATCAGGGTAGGTCAGCACTGAGGATTGTGGAGGGTGGATCTATGGGTGATCTTTACGGGTACGAATGGCAAAAAAATGCTAATGGTGACGTCCTGATAGGGGCTACGGGACTACCCACACTGGATCAAAGTAAATATATCAAAATAGGGAGCGCTCTTCCTGACTGGGCGGGCGGATTAAACAATACTTTTTCATACAAAGGACTTGTACTAAATATTCTTCTTGAGGTAAGACAGGGTGGTGACATGGTCGACCTGGGGGAAAATAATGCTATCAGAAACGGAACAGCCTTATTTACACAAGACAGAAATAAGAGTGTAATATGGAAAGGAGTCACCGCAGATGGCATTGCTAATACCATCCCTGCAATTTTGGATGAAAACACTTACCGGGCCTTTGGCATAAATGCTCATCACTCATTCGTCATACAAGATGCTTCGTGGTTTAGGATAAGAAATGTAAACTTCTCATACGATATACCCAAGTCTGTCTTCGGCAGTACTTTCAAATCCGTCAGAGTAGGTATTTCTGCCAATAACGTATTCCTTTCCACTCCGTTCAGGGGCTTCGATCCTGAAGCGCTGGCGTTCGGATCAGGGTCAAATCTGATAGGATATACCGGAAGAAATACTCCGAATACCAGAAATTTTAACTTTAACCTGAGTGTAGGATTTTAACTAATAAATATTTTGAAATCAGAAAATAAAAGATATATGAATAATTTAATTTTGAAATCAGTCATCTGGGTTGTGATGATTTTGGCAGTCACGGGTTGTGAGAGCTATCTGGGTGGTGACACTAATATAGACCCCAATAAAACAAATGATGCCAGCTTAAATACACTGACACCCACTATACTTTTTTACTCTGCCAGCTCAACGCAGAGTGCAGCAAGTGTAGCAAATTCTTATATTCAGCAGATAGGGAGTCTTGTAGCAGCCGGCACAGATTCACAGATCAGAAGTACTTTTGACGGAGCCTGGATCAATCTCTACCTGAATGTAATACCCAACGCCAACGCGATGATCAAAAAAGCTGAGAGCACCAATTCTCCTTTTTACAGTGGATTGGCAAAAATCGTCATTGCTTATAATCTGGGTCTGGCCACAACCATCTGGGAAAATATACCCTACAAAAGTTCAGACAATCAGCTGACAGATTTTGCTCCAAAATATGACACACAAGAAGATGTGTATAAAGACATTAACAGATTACTTGACGAGGCTATTATTGATTTGACTAAGACAGAATCATTATTTAAGCCAGGTACGGATGATATCGTATTCAAAGGAAATATGGCAAACTGGCTCAAAACAGCCTTTACGCTGAAGGCCAGATATTTACTCCACACTTCCAAAAAGATTGGTTCTGCTTCTTATGCCGCCATACTTGACGCACTAAGCAAAGGCATAAAAGCAAATACGGAAGATTTCCAGCTTATTTATACAGAAAGAAATTTTAATCCATGGCATGCAACAGCACTTGCCAATAATACGGGTAACCTTACTACAACATTCGGCGGTCAGTTTATGAATCTCATGAACGGTACTGTACAGGAAGCCGTAGACCCGAGAGTTCCGCTTTTAGCGTGGAAAACATCAACAACTGATCCAGTCTTCAAAGGCACTAATCCGGGTACAGGAGGCGGAGCTAATACAGTTTACAATGACAGGACCATATTTTTTGGGTGGAATTTCTCATTACTGGCTCCTATGCAGATGGTCACCAATGCAGAAGCGAGATTTATAGAGGCTGAAGTAAGGTTTTTACAAAACGGTAGCAAAGGTAATACCGAATCGTATAATGCATATCTTGACGGCATAAGAGCCAATATGTCTAAGATAGGTGTTACAGCAGCCAATATAACAACATTTACGACCCATCCAAAAATTGCAGTAGGTGCTGATAAACTTACCATAGGGAATATTATTTCTGAAAAGTACAAAGCACTATTTCTCAATCCTGAAGCATGGACTGACCTGAGGAGATATGATTACAGCAATACCGTCATTCCGGGTCTTTCTTTACCGGCCAATCACAACCCTGACCTAAAGGGCAAATGGATACAAAGAGGTCTATATCCTACATCCGAAACTTCCAGAAACTCCGCCGTAGCTACTCAGAACTTTAAGGATCTGGATGTCAAAATGTGGATATTCAATTAATTAATAAAAGTAAAAATAAATTAAAATGAAGAATTATATAAAAATTGTATCCTTTTCTATACTTACCTTATCATTGGCAAGTTGTCATAAAGAGTATGAGCCGACAAGTGATCTGTTTGATATAGTAGGTGATGTGGCCCAGGTTTCGTCAATGGTATCTCCCGTATCTACTGCAGACGCCAACAGTACGATTAATCTTTTAATCAAATGCCACGCTCTCAATACAGAAATAAAAGAGCTGAAATTTTATCAGAGGATAGGGACGACAGGAACCTACACATTTACCAGAAGTGTAGCATTTGCCCCTAATTTTTCAGAAGCTGAGCGGGTGCATGTATTGACTATACCCTATACGGTGCCTAATGAAAAGGGAAAAGTATTCAGTTTGCAGGTGGAAGCATTGACGGCCAATAATTTGGTTTCATCGAGAAGGACGCTGAGTCCGACAAACGTGACCATCAAGTAAGCACCGTTGACAAAAAATATAGCCTGGTCGCATAATAGTGATCGGGCTTTTTTTGGTTGAAAGGGTAGATACGAAACTGAAGTAATAATGTGACTTTAGCACTCAAAGTGTATCCAATGTGGTGTATCGATTGCAAGGACTGGATTAATACGCAAAGGAACTCTGAAAGTTGGCAGCTATGATTTCTTAATAAATCAAAATTAACTTGCTAAAATTACTTTTCAACTCTCGTCATCATAATAGAGGATGTAGTATTTACGTCCTTCATTATCCATACCTTTTTCAATTTTATTTTTATCTCCGTGGATATAAATATGAAAGTTTTTATCCAGTTTTATAATGCTTTTGAATACACGGTTTTGTTTTTTTACAGCATAGTCTGATATGTCAAACGATTCGCCCAGAGATGCAGATTTGATATTTTGGTATTCCTGTTTATAATCCTGGAAGGCTTCTACCACTTTGTCATCTTTAAAAACACGGGTTTCATATTCTCCTGCATCAAATTTTTCCTTTTGCTTAAAGTATTCAAAAGACCTGTTCATAACAGCTGCATCGTCAGCTTTATCGGTATCAAACTCTTTTGACATCCTATCTTTGATGAAGTTTTTTGTCACTTCTATATAATTTTTGGTCTGGTGATAATCATCTGCTCTGGCAGTGATCATCAGAAACTCGTCGCGCCAGTATTGTGATTCTTTATATCGGTTGCTGTGGTCTATATTGCATATTTTGAATCCATCTTCGCGATCAGTATTAAAAATCAGGCATCCTTTATCCAGTTTGTTTGTATTGGTACCGGAGTCTTTCCGGAGATGAAATGTCTGCCCATCTTTTTCAAGTTTGATGAAGAGGTCTTTATTTTCTGATTTAAAGATACCTACAGCATCTACGATTTCGTCATCTACCAGCACATGGCTGAAATAGGAGATGTAGAGTTCGCCGCATTTAATATTGGGATGTTTCGATTTTTCGTACAGATGACGCGCTATTTTGACTGACTGTTCGTGCAAACTTGATGGGTCATCAAAGATATTGGCTACAAAATTATACACCGGATTGAGCGCTATTTCACCAGACGAAAAGGTAAAGTTGAAATATTCAGGCTCTTTAAAATGTGTAATAAAATACTTAAACAGAATATCATACAGTGCTTCATCATCTATGCTCAGTAAAGCAGGAGAATACCTGATATCTTCCCCTTCATTCTGATTTCCTATAAAATGGGCTGTGACTCCATCCAATGTTGCTTCTGTGTAATTGATCATGGGTATAAATATTAATTTGGCAAGGTAAAGGTAATAAGGATTACGTGAATAAAATCTATGAAAGAAAACAGCTTTGGGATATCTTTTTTGAATGTGGTCGCAAGGCTCAAAAACGTCACACCGCTATTCGTGAAAAGTAGTATGATGATATGAGGAAAAACATACCGATGGGATATCTTTTGTCAATGTGGTCGGACGGCTCAAAGACGTCCCGCCGCTATTTCTGAAAAGTATGATGTCGAGATGCAAAACATACCGATGGGATGTCTGATAGATATCCGATTAGATGTATCAGATGTTTGTCTCTTTGTGTTCAGAGATTATTATCACCCTGACTTCGTTGATTTTCGTATCTGATTTTGACAGAATTTCAAATCTGTAGTTTTCAAGTTTGATGATATCTCCTACATCGGGTATGCTACCATGAGTCATCACAATATAGCCCGAAAGAGTGACATATTCTTCTTCCGGTAAGTTGATGTGTTCATATTTATCATTGAGGTATCCGAGTTCGAGGCGGCCTGAAAAAATATATTCTTCATCTGAGATTACTTTTTCAATAAAATCTTCTTCATCGTGTTCGTCAGCAATTTCTCCAAAGATTTCTTCAAGGATGTCTTCGAGTGTAATGATGCCTGCCGTACTACCAAACTCATCTACTACACATGCTATATTAGTACTATCTTTTATGAACTTATACATCAGATCCTGCACATTCATCACATCAGGTACAAAATCAATATCCATCACATTTCGTCTGAGAGATGTGATGTTTTTAAATAGTTGCTGATGATGAAAATATCCCACTATGTTTTCGATATCTCCATCTGCCACTATCAATCTTGAATGTTTGGACGTGATAACTACATCTTTAACTTTTTGAAGGTCATCACTTTTGTCTATGAAGACAATCTCGTTGCGAGGTACCATACAATCCCTAACCCTAAGGTGGTGTAGATTGAGGGCATTGGTCAGTATTTCCTTATCTATCTCTTTTTCTTCATTTACATTGGAATGGATGTAGTGTTCGAGATCCAGCTTTGTGATATTATGTGTATCTGAATTTTCCACTTTTCCAAAAACAAGCCTGATGATCAGATTGGAAATTTTGGTCAGTATCCAGCTGGGAACAATGAGTAACCACCTAAAAAACCTCAAAGGGTATGCAAGCCTGAATATTAGTTCATTAGCATATAATCTGAATATAGTTTTGGGCAAAAACTCCCCGAAAATGAGAATAATAAAAGTAAGGACAACCGTAGTAATAAATAATACCACAAAACTACCGCTAGGTAATATGAACTCGAGCCAAGGCGTGATCACCGAACTCAAAAGTAGGGTATACATAACGAGCACTACGTTGTTGCCTACGAGGATCGTGCTGAGAAAGGACTTGGGATCTTTGTAGAGCTCCGTTAGTATCTGCCCTTTTTTGGAGCCTTTATTTTTAAGAACCTCTACACCCAGTTTATTGGCTGACAGGTAGGCAATCTCGATGCCGGAAAAGAAAGCTGAAAGTACCAAAGTTAGCAACACCAGCAATAAAGTAGCAATCATGAGTCTATATTACGCCGCAAAGTTAATCTATTGCTTTGACAAAATCAGCTACATTTATTTTGCCTTGTACTTTTTTCTTGATTTCAAACCTTGTAAATTCCTGATTTGCTCTGAATCCAAAACCGTACGTGGTATCTCCTTTTACAGGATTAGTGATGCGTACAAGCTTATCCGTGTAGACTATTCTTTCTATTTCGTCAAAGATAAGTTCAGAAGTTTCTATCTTTTTATTTTCATCATCATAGCAGGTAACGTTGCCCCTCGCAGTGATTTTATGATTCTTTTCTTCTCTTATTGCTGTCTCTGCTTTTATCCAGCTTTTTACCAGTTTTTTTTCATCCAAAAATTCAAGAAGGATACCTTTGGGGAATACATCTTTTGAATTACTATATTCTGAATACCGCTCCATGACGGGAGCATGGATTACCAGTTTTACTAAAGCAGAATCACTATAGACAATGCGTATATTTTTACCTCGCTCAATATTGGACTGAAGGTCTGCTGCGAGGAGTTCTTCTATATCTTCTACCTTGTTGCTGCAGGAAGACATAAGGGCGAGCGTAATAAAACTCAAAAAAACAAATAATTTCTTTTTTATATCCATAGCTTGATTATCTGTGTAAGGTGAGATCTCCTGTAAAATTTTTGACTTCATCGTCAATAAACACCACCTTTGCACGCCAGGTATATACACCGGACACTACAGATATATCTTTAAATTTTCCATCCCAACCGCTCGCAACATCACCGGTCACAAGAAAACCAGGGGACGGTGCTTTGATGTCTGTGCCCTGATAAACCAGATTGCCCCAGCGGTCATATACCTCCAGTAATTCCACATATTTTACTCCTTTTGTCGTCCAGATATTAAAAAAGTCATTTGACCCGGATTCATTGGGTGTAAATATATTAGGTGTATATATTTTATATTCCTTATTTACCCTGATTGTAACTGTATCTCTTTTAATACAGCCTCTTTTGTCCACCAACGAAAATACATAATCAGTGGTCGTCTTTGGAAAAACTTCGGGATTGGTGATACCATTAACTTCAAAATCTTCTGCAGGAGTCCAGATCAAAGTATCTACCCCGTTAAATGACGTAAAACTTCCCTTCAAAAAAGTGGTATTGCCAAACTCTACAACCTGATCATCGCCG
>JAYTNJ010000181.1:0-4680 GCA_043748345.1 Saprospiraceae bacterium | reverse complement strand
TAATAACCAAAACTTACACAATGCAAAGATATAACATATTATTTATATTTAGTATGTATAATATAACATAATTTAAAATATTTTTTATATTTATTTATTATTATATATTAATTACTGATATGCAATTACATAAAAATTATTATTTTATTATATACAATTAATTTATTTTTTATTTTGTACTGATATTCAATATATTGTATTAAATATGGTACTTTGGTAGCTAATTTATTCCTAAAAAATGTTTAGTAATACACTTAAAAACTGCTTTTTTGCATTTGGTTCAGAAAGCATTATAGAATAGAATTAAAAAAATATTTCTTGAGCTACCCTAAAAGTATTTGCATGCGCTTCTATAATATCTGTTAATTTTGGCGAATAGCCACCTCCCATAGATACAGCAACGGGGATATTATTACTTTTAGCTATATTGAGAATATATTTGTCTCTTTCTTTACATCCTATTTTTGTCAGATTTAATCTGCCGAGTGTATCAGTTCCCAGCACATCAACTCCAGCAAGGTAAAAAATAAAATTAGGTTGAATCTTTTCAATTAGAGGGGGGATGAATTTTTGTAGTGTATTCATGTATAATTTATCATCTGTCCCATCCGGAAGAGCAATATCCAGATCTGATTTTTCTTTCCGAAGAGGATAGTTTTTTTCTCCATGCACTGATAATGTGAATATATCATTATTATTTTCAAATATTTTTGCTGTGCCATTACCTTGATGAACATCCAGGTCAATAATAAGGATTTTAAAACCGGGCTCTTTGGACTTAAGGAGATTTGCTGCTATCGCAATATCATTAAATAAGCAAAAACCTTCCCCATGATCAGCATAAGCGTGATGAGTACCCCCGGCTATATTCATCGCTATTCCATTTTTTATGGCAAATTTTGTAGCCATCCATGTGCCATTAGCAATGTGTTTGCCTCGGGTAACCAAATTTGGAGACATGGGAAATCCTATATTTCTGATTTCTTTTGCCGTTAGAGTCTGAGTATTAAGTTTTTGAAGATAATCTTCTGTATGCGTTAATATTATTTGTTTGTCTTCCAGTTTTTCAGGTGTAAAGAAATTTTCATTATCCACCGTACCTTCGTAAAGCAACTGTTCAGGCAGTAAATCATATTTACTCATTGGGAAACGATGGCCTTTGGGCAATTCATACCTGTATACAGGAGACCAGGCTATTTTTAACAATTGAAATGAATTAAGTATTTAATTTCAAACAGAATTTGATAAATTAAGATTTTCAATCAAAACCGTATTCAAAGAGTTTTTCACCTTCGGAGTTTTTAAACTCAACAAAAAGTTTTCTGTTTTTAATATCACCTGATACTTTAAAGGTTGCAAAATTACGAACTCCAATCATAGATCCGGGAACTCTGAGCGTATTTGGTTCATCGTGTGCGCCAGTACTTGACGTTATAGCTGAACTCGTAACATCATAAAATACATTACCTTTTTCTGTTTTAAGTTTGCTTATTTCTGAATGATGTCTATCTCCATTGATAAAAACTACACCTTTTACGTTATTATCATCCAGGAATTGAATGATTTCTTCCCTTTCTGCTTGATAATTTGAAAAATTTTCAAAAACCTTAGCGTCATTAAGAAATTGACCACCTACGCATATGAATTTGAAATTGGCTTGTGAGTACAATAATGCTTCTTTTAACCAATATTTTTGCTGTTCTCCAAGTATAGTTCCGTTCTCTCTTTCCACCGTCCTATACCAGCGGTCATCCAGCATAAAAAACTGACAATCATTCCAGACAAAACTACTTGTTATGCCTTCTGTGTTTCCGGCTCCATAACTTTCTGATGGCCAGAAGTCTTTAAAAGCATCGCCTGAATGTTGCTTTAAAGGATACGTCCAGTCTGAATCGTTGGGTCCATAATCATGGTCATCCCATATTGCATAGTGAGGAGCAAGTGCCAGAAGGGGCTGTAAAAGCGGTAAAGAACGTGTATGTGTATTTCTGTAATAGATACCTGACCTGCTTTCAAAATCTCCTTCCCTAAGATATATATTATCTCCTAACCAAACCATGAAGTCAGGTTTTACATTTCTGATTTGGTCTAATATCTCATATTCTCCACCATACGGCTTACCGGGTCTGTCATAATCGACATCATTTACATAAAAACATGAGCCCGTTACAAAATTGAAATCTGCTGGATCCTTTCTGTATTGCCAATGCTCTTGTGTTTTGAATTCCAACGGGTAACTAAATGCAAGGTGCTGGTTATTAATAAATACATTGTATTCATACCTGGTTCCGCTTTTTAGATTTGACAAATGTGTAGTAGCTGTATAACCTTTTCCCTTTATTGTTTTAATGACTTCAGACTTGGACGGCACATCTTTACTTCCTTTTTCGCGATAACTGAAATGCACGGTTGCCTCAGATTTAGTTTGTAGCCATAAGGTCACGTCCCTTATGGTAGCCGGTCCCAACATAGGCCCGCTTTGCAACAGAGTTTTTTGGGCAATGCATACATTCGATATCGAAACATAAATAAAAACAAAACAGAGTAAAGGTTTATTTTTCATAACTTAGAATGAATTAATATTGTTCTAAATATTTTTAATCCTGATTTATACATTAAAGATGCTATTGACAGCAAAGTAACCTAACTATGGCTGAATCTCTTTTTTTCTATTCTTAACATATTTTTCCAGCCATTGATCCTGCTCCCAAAGCATATGAAGTATGGACTCTCTTGCTGCATATCCATGACTTTCTTTTGGCAGCAATACCAATCTTGCTGTGGCTCCAAGTCCTTTGAGCGCATTGAAGTATCTTTCACTTTGCATCGTGTGAGTACCTGCATTATTATCTTCCTCACCATGTATCATCAATAGTGGGCTTTTCATTTTGTCTGCATTCTGAAACGGAGACATCGCATCATATACTTCAGGCGCTTCCCAGTAACTACGCTGTTCCGACTGAAAACCAAATGGTGTCAATGTTCTGTTATATGCTCCACTTCGTGCTATCCCAGCAGCAAACAGATCAGAATGCGTCAACAGATTGGCTGTCATAAATGCTCCATAAGAGTGTCCGCCTACCGCAATTTTTGTTCTGTCAATGTAACCCATATTGTCAACAGCATCAATGGCAGCTTTCGCATTAGCTACTAATTGTGGTACATAAGTATCATTAGGCTCAATTGAACCTTCTCCGATAATGGGAAATGATGCATCATCCAGTACTGCATAACCTTTAGTCAACCAATAAAGCGGTGAACCAGAGCTTAGTGCTGTAAATTCATTGGCACTCGCAGTGACTTGACCGGCACTTGCTTTATCTTTAAATTCTGTAGGATAAGCCCACATGATCATAGGCAATTTTTCTTTTTTGCTTTTATCATACCCCAGAGGCAAATATAAAGTAGCAGACAATTCCACCCCATCTGGTCTTGTGTATTTTATAACTTCTTTATGGACACTTTCTAATACTTTAAATGGATTGGTGTTTTTGGTAATTTGTTTTAAGTTGCCATCCGTTAAGTTGCGTATAAAATAATTCGGATACTCAGTCTTAGACTCAAGGCGTGTCAAATAGGTTCCTTTTTTCACATCCAGTGCTGAAACCAATTCTTCAAGCCTGACTTCGTCTTTGTTATGATAAATTCTCGTTTTACTTAAATCATTGATATTATATTTATCAATAAATGGATGTTTTCCTTGTGGAGAAAATCCTTCGCCAATTAAAAAGATTTGGTTATCAGCAATTTCTAAAGTATTTAGTTGAAAATTATTTCTCTTAGTTACAAAAGTGCCAGGTGAACTATAATTATCCTGGTAATTTCTTTCGTTAAATAATCTGTGTGGTTTAGAAGCATCTGACGGGTCAAACAGTAAGGTTCTGCTATTTCTGGTATTGTACCAGCGCTCAAAAAGAACAGCTATTTGATCATTGCCCCACAGAATTCCTGCAAATCGTTCTTTAGTCTTTAATAAAAGGTTTGGTTTTTGAGTAAAAGGATAATCCAGTGAGTAAACGGCATCTCTTTCTACCACATTTATTGCCGGATTTCCTTCATCCAACGCTTCAACCCAATATAATGTAGCTGGTTTGTCTGATCTCCATCCAAGGCTTCTGGGGCCCTTTTTTACGGCCATAAACCCGGTTGGTAATTCTTCTATGAGAGGAGTACTCAGAAATGTCTTTATAAATTTTCCAGTGTTGTCCAAAATATTTATTTCTGTTGGAAATCTATCATAAGTAACAATATATGAAAACGGTTTTTTAAGCTCATATGTAAGAAGGTGGCTACCATCCGGAGAAAAACTAAGGCCGACATACATTGCTGCCGGCCTGAAAACATTAACAATGCCATTTAGGCTAATTTTTGAAATTTCTGATGTAATTAAATTTTCAAAGTTTTGTTCATCCACCGGATTTTTTAAAAGATCCTGATATGTTCTGTTTTGTGCCTTTTGGCCATCATTTTCTGAAATAACTGGGCCTGTAGGTACAGAAATTTTATTATCAATTATTGGTTTTCTATTTGCTATCAATGTTGTGGCCAGTAGGCTGGCGTCGTCTTTGCACCATACGATTGAGTTACCGATATTGTCATTAATTACAGGCCCCGTAAGTTGTTTAGCAACCAGCGTTACAGGGTCAATCAACCAAAGCTCAAGCCCCACCTTTGATGTGT
>JAYTNJ010000180.1:0-19400 GCA_043748345.1 Saprospiraceae bacterium | reverse complement strand
TGAGTTGGTGTAATTCCTAAATAAGAAGCAATGTGATGTTTTTTCAATCGTTTTGCCATTTTCGGATATTTTTCCAGGAATTCTGCATATCTTACTTTAGCATCAAAATGACGAAGTGAAATTTCAAAGGGCTCTTTTTCAATAATCCAATGAACCTCCATGTATTTTATATAAAATGCCGCAATATCACTATACTCAAACACTAAACTTTTAAATTCAACAAAGTTATATACCAAAACTGTGCTTTTTTCTACAGCGATTATGTTATATGTACTTTGAGTATTGGTTAACATTGCTCCTACAGATGCTGCAAACCTTTGTTCAGGAAAAAAGACTTTGATAACAATATCTCCTGTATTAGATGTATAGGATTGATAAAAAAGACCTTCAACAACAAATCCAACTTCTTTAGGATATTGGCCCTCCCTTACAAAATAGTCACCTCTTTTATATGTTTTAGAACGCAATAATTTTGCCCATGCAAGTTCCGCTTCTTCAGAAATGTTATGATAGGTTCTTATTTTTTGGAAAAAAAGATCAGTGCTCATTATTATTAAGTCGTTTTAAAACAATTTTACTCGATAAACTCATTTTATTTATATAAATCTTTCCTTGTAATATACATAAATCCTTTCTCAAAGGATAAAACGGGATGGTCATATTTCCATAATAAATAAATTTTTCAATCAATTAGCGCCCAAGCGGCAAAAAAGATATATTCTGCAAAGAAAAATACCCAGAATATCAAATAAAAGCGAGTCACCGAAGCTGGGCTGTTCAATTTTACGTATCCTACATTGACCAAAAATAAAATGGCTGCTATCACATGGCAATACAATAATAGGTCATTTCCTCCCACAAATAGAGAGTAAATGGCAAATATATACGCTGAAAAAACTAAAAATACCCCGCCATACAGAGCTGTCTTGGGAGAGTAAACCAGGGCAAGTGTTTTAAACTGGTATCGGGCATCTCCTACGGTATCCGGTAGGTCTTTAAACCAGGCAATAGCGATACTGAAAGCGATCACAAAACCCATCAATATCCATAACTCATTGGTGAAAACCTGAAGCGGCGTTGTAAGAATATCTTGCCAGGCTACCTGCCCCGATGCATACGAAAAATGAAGAAACATGCCCGCATTTACCAATATGCCCCGTACGATTGTAATCGATAAGGCCGCCGGCAGATGATGTTTTTTTAACTGGATAGGTGGCACAGAATAAGCAATCCCGATCAGACATATCACTATGATGAGCATGCCCAGTATAGGTCCTGCAAACAATGCGGTGATCAAAGATATACCCAGACTTGTCCAGATGATGAGGTGCCCTCCACTCATGGTCAGGCTACCATCAGCAAGAGGAAGATTGGGTTTGTTGATTTTGTCCAGTTCCACATCTATGATCTGATTGAGCCCTACAATAAAAATGTTGCAGGTCACACCTGCAAGTAATGTAAGTAATAATACATCTATATAAAGCGTGTAAACATCGTTTTTTAGAGCAAGCAACCAAAGTGTGACAATGCTGACTACAGATCCGATGATAGTATGCGGTCTGCTGAATTTCCATAAAATATATAATGGTTTAATCATGGCTACCTGTAATTTTTATGGTGATAATATAAGCGGGAAATGTAAAATGTTCGTGAACTGTGATCATACCGTTATTTTCAAAATGGGTGTTAATCCAATCATTGTATGTTCTTCCTGTTTTTGATTTTAAGATCGAAATATACCCATCTATCAGGACTGTCAATAAATTTATTGGGATAATATAAGTGAAAAACAGGCGTTTCCATTCAAATGGTCGGATCAGTGGGCATAATAGTATAACGCCAAATATTGAAGCTAAAGTCACCAGTAAAAAATGAAAAATAGTAGGCTGTACAATCTCCACAATCAATAGATGCCCTTTGTTGTTTATTACTTTTTGGATCAAAGCTTTTTGGTCTTTTGTATCAAAATGATGAAATGCATTGTACATCGTATAATATTTTCTGGGAGAGATCTCTAAAGTGGTGATATCTTTGGTTTCCTGATGATAATCTATATCTGTAGTAGTGTTTATGATCTGAGGGTATTTATCAGTCAGTGTAGTGGTCAGTCTATTTATATCTACATTATTGTGCATAAAAATGGCCGGAAATCCACTTCCGCTACAAAGATCTTCAATATCTGTGATGCCGTATTTGTTCAGGTCTTCGCTGATTATATCAACTACCTTATTATATAGTCTCAGTTTACTCACCATAATTCCGATGAATTCCATCTGATATTTTCTCAGAATAGCTGGAAACCAAGGATAATCTTCCAATTCTTTTAAGGCCATGGATTTGATTCACTTAAGCATAAAGGAAAGTAATATGGAAGTAACCTGAATCCACTCATATAGTTTTTTTCGGCTCTAAAAATAACTGAATCAATCCTTTATGGTATATTTTTCTGGCCCAAATAAAAACCTTTGGCTGAAATATTGTATTACCTTACAGATTATCTCAAAAGTATTTTTATGCCATCTTTCACCGGAGAAGTTTTTGAATTATACCTGTGGTCTTCAGGATTGATCCTTCTGACCACGCTTGTGGTGAAATATGCTATAGGGAAATGGCAGTTACATGGGGAAACCGGCAGAAAAATTCTTCACTTGGTTGCTGTTTTGACCTGTGGTTACGTAGTCCAACAATCTGAAAAGTCTATAAGTTTGGCTATTATTTTTTTCCTTTTTTTTCTTATTTTATTATTCATAGCCCATCATAAATTGCTACTTCCAACTATACGAAAAAGCTATGGCATTGCCCTTTTTCCATTAGCTTTTGCCATACTTCTGCTTATCCCGATACATAAAGAAGCCATATTATTTGGTATCGTCACATTAGGAATAAGCGATGCATTGGCAGGTTGGGCCGGGCAAAAGCTGAACGCTCAAAAATATGTATTTTTATATGAAGAAAAATCCTGGGTTGGTTTTTTTGTTTTTTATATATCAACGGTATGTATCAGTATATTTTTTATCGGGTTTACGCCTGCTATAGTGGTACTGGCTCTGATACCTGCACTAAGCGAGTTGTTTTCGTACAGAGGCAGTGATAATCTGACTGTTCCTCTTTTTGCTGCTTTCTGGTATGAAATATTAAGGGATAAAGACATCGTTGCTGTGCAATGGGTTGTGCTTTTTGCCATGATGGGCATGCTGATATGGGTAGGGTACAAAAAATGGCTTAACTCATCAGGGATGGCTGCTGCACTTTTCTTGGGTGTCATAATATTGTTTGCAGGCAATGTGCATTTCCTCATTCCCATCGGGGTGTTTTTTATAGCCGGAAGTATCACATCCCGATTACACAAAGATCAAAAAGATGCTTCAGGCAGAAATGCCTTGCAGGTTTTTGCCAATGGGTGGGTTGCCGTTATCTGTTTGTTAATATACGCTGTGACTAAAAATGAAATATTTGTAACCGGCTATCTGGTCTCCATTGCCATTAGTTTTGCCGATACCATGAGCAGTGACATAGGCATGTATTTCAAACAAAAAACTTATGATATCTTAACCTTCAAGCCTGTGAATGCAGGACTTTCCGGAGGAATTTCATATTCAGGTACACTGGCCGGAGCAACTGCTTCTATATTATTTTCAGCCTTATCCTTCTTTATTTTTAATCTCAGTGTGTATGACTGTATTATTATCTCTGCTGCAGGCATCGTTGGCATGACCATAGATAGCATTCTGGGTAGCCTTTGGCAGGCAAAATACATGAATGGAGGTATAGTAACAGAAAATAAAGGGAGCAGCGGGACATTGATAAAAGGTATGAAATGGTTGGACAACGATGGAGTCAATTTGAGTAGCAATCTTATCGTTACCAGTATTTTTTTGGGTTGTAGTCTATTTTTTCATTTGTTTATCTGATTAGGGATACTCTGGCGTAATCAAGAGATTAATTTCTTGGTGATTGATATGTTAAGGTCATGTTCAAAATGAAATGTAAAAGAGCTGATAAAAAAATGTAAAATCAAAACCAAAATATAAAAGTTTATTAGGGATTGGCCTTTTTAGCCTTTTAGCTAAAAATTCATAATCACCACCTCTTTCGTTTTTAGCAGACTAAATCTCCATTTTTTTAATTCTTATTTATTCACAAAGGGTCTTTTTCCTAAAATTAAAATAGGTACTTTCGCACTTTAAAAGTATTATAACTTCAATGTATGTATTTTAAGAATAAAATTACAGTAATAATGTCGGTGTATAATACTCCATTTGAATTGACTAAAAGAGCAATAGATTCCGTTTTGAATCAAGATTTTGAAGATTTTGAATTAATTATAGTTGATGATGGAAGCCAAAATGATACACAAAATGATATACTACATTATGCTATCCAATATGAAGATAAAATTACTTACTTACGACATAAAAATTGCAGCCAATCAGAGTCTATCAACAAGGGTATTTTAATAAGCAATAGTGAATTTATAACTATAATTGATGCGGATGATGAATACAAACCCAATCATTTGAGTACTTGCTTAGCAGCAATAAAATCATCGGATTTAATTGCCTCAACTACAGAAACTATAGTAAATCAAGAATCGGATTATTACGTTCCGGATCGTTTTGACACTAGTGAGGTAGTACATGTAGATGATTGTATTTTATTTGCAACCCTGTTTGGTAAGAAAGAAGTTTTTACAAGTCTTAATTTTCATAATATGTATGGCGCTGATGCACATTTTTATGAGCAGGCAGAACAGCAATTTATGGTTCAAAAATTAGACTTGCGTACCTACATTTATTATAGGAACAACCCGGACAGTATGACAGTAAGAGTGAAGAGTGAAAGTTTAATTTTATGATTGATTTCGACATAGCTAATGATCTTATTTTAGCTTCTCATATTACGGGCGTTTATGATGTAAACAGAAGTGCGATTTTAAACGATGATGATTTTTCAATGGTTTTTGCGTGGGTGACATCTATTGCTGACTTAGGCTTACAGGGTATTGTTTTTCATAATAATTTTTCCGAAGCTACCTGTAAAGTGTATGAAAGCGAGCTTATTCGTTTTGTAAGAGTCGATTACAAAGCTCAGTATAATCCTAATGTCTTTCGTTATTTTGTTTACAATGAATTCTTAAAAGTGCATTGCCATTCAATAGAGAATGTATTTTTTACAGACATTTCCGATGTGATTGTTTTAAAAAATCCCTTTGTTGAACACCTGTATTTAAGCAATCCAACAGCTATTTTTTGTGGAGATGAGCCCGAAATTTTAGATAATGAATGGATGCAAAAACATGCGGAACATTTGCGAAGTAAAATCGCAGATTATGCCAATTATGAAATGTATTTTAAAAATGAAACCTTACTCAATTGTGGTATAATTGGTGGTAGGATTGAGATGATACAACCTTTTATTAATGAGTTATGGGCAATTCATCAGAATTTTAATAGTGATAATCTTACAGCTTATACGGGAGATATGGGTGCTTTTAACTATCTGGTCAGAACAAAATATAACGATAAAGTGATACATGGAAAACCTGTTAATACGGAGTTTAAAAAATATTTTGAAGATCCTGATTGTTGGTTCAAACACAAATAAAAGTTTTTTTTTCTGTCGTTTCACGTTGCACGACCAGCCTGTTAGGCGTGGATTTTACTACAAAGTAAAGTTGATGAAAGCCCATCTACCCAAGATTTGAATATCACATATTTCAAAAGGCTTCATCAACTTTTGCCAATATATCTTTAATATCTGCATTGGAGAATCTTCGATTTTAAGTTTCAACCAGTAGGAATTCTTTCTAAAGGGATTAAAAGCCTGTCGGTCATTTGAGGGAAAGCCGGTCAATGGTTTAAGGGTAAAGCTTTGTCTCATACT
The DNA here is from genome assembly GCA_043748345.1 of Saprospiraceae bacterium. Taxonomy (GTDB): domain Bacteria; phylum Bacteroidota; class Bacteroidia; order Chitinophagales; family Saprospiraceae; genus OLB9. The sequence continues at coordinate 13,517 of JAYTNJ010000180.1, read as the reverse complement.
GGCGATCACTTTATGTTAACAGCTGTTTCTGAGTTCAAATTTAAGCAGGATATTTTGATTCAGGTAAATTTTATTGCCCTTACAGAACCAGCTCTAACCTTCACCCAACAATATTATCCCTTTGAAGTTGCACCTCTGAAGAGCTCCAGTCCGTTTATGTTGTCGTTACAAAAATTCATATAATCACGTTAATACTCAATCATTAAAGTCCATATCAGACATAAAAAAAGGCGTGATATGTTTTGTCCATAGACAAACTTCAACATCGTCAAGAAGGAAACTGATATTTTATGTCTCTATTATCACAATGGTACTAGTAGCCCGGATGAAGGCGGACTACCAGCAGGCCTGTCCGTCTTTGCTACGGAGACTGAGTATGGAGTCAAAAATAATAATAAATATACCATAGTTTAAACAAACACATTATCTTTGTTCTATGCTGGATGTTTTACATAGGACCATTGGTACCTGTTGGGCTATTTGTTCGTATCATATTATCCGTCTAACTTTTTGTCTGTATGGCATATAATTCTTTCAGTGTTCTTTGGTTAAAAATTCTTCTTCAAGTCTGATTTGAATTTGAATTAAAATGTAACCTAAAATTAAAAATAATCTAGTCAAAGCGTTTGGTGTCGTTAGAAAAAGTCAAGCCAAACTTAGTATTATTCCAAAAAATATTGGGTTTCTTTAAAGTCCAAAAAGTCCTGGCGTTACAAGTTCTGTTTTTGTTTTTGTGTCAATGCCAAGTCTCCAAGAGTTTTTCATGTGTCCTTGTGCAATAATTGTCCAAATGAGTGCTACTGCCAAAAGCCCCAATCCAATATATTTTATGGTCAAGTTGTCAAGTGAAATTATTGGCAAAAATTTGTCTTGCCAAGTCGGATAAAAAGCAAAGGCTAGATTGTAAATTAACATTGCAATAAGTGTCAATTTGAAATAAAACCCATTGAGTCAATACGCACTGTCATCTTTTGGTAAAACAAGTGGGTTTTACTACCATTTGTGTGGGTTAAGATTTTTGTACTTCCACCCTGGTTTCCTGTAAAGCAGCGCTGCCACCCATATCAGTCAGCAAATCATCAGTGAGCGCATTGGCAGAACTCCCTCCTTTCATCAAAGTAGGCCAAAATCCCTGAGGCATACAAACGACACCTGGCTTCACTTTTTTTCTGATGCTGGCTGTTAATATTACTATGCCTCTCTTGTTGAATACTTTTATTTCATCACCGTCTGCAATACCTCTTTTTTCAGCATCTTTTTCGTGTATATCCAATGTTGGATAACCTTCTTTTTTGATCCTATCACCCAGATGTGCATGGCTACTGTTCAAAAAGTGCTTGGTTGTTTTTATGGATAGTAATTGTAAAGGGTAATTTGTCATTTCTTCTTCGCTGTATATCATACCCATATAATCTGGCAATGGTGGATCTACATCCGGATTTAAAAACAAACATTTTCCCGTTGGTGTGCCAAAATTTCCTTCAGCATGGGGCATCCATTTCTGAGGTACATTCAGTCTTGCCCAACCGGTTTTTTGTAAAGAATCAAAAGTGATTCCTTTTAGATATTCATGATCGCTCTTTAGTGTTTTTTTGACAATGTCCAAATCTGTTTCATATAAATAAGACTCTTTAAATCCCATCTCACGGGATAACAATCTGAAAAATTCAGTATTGGGTTTTGACTGACCGAGTGGCTTGATAGCTGGCTGATTAATGTTAATAAAAGGAATACCCCAGGAGTCCAGAATATCCCAGTTTTCAAGTACCGTAGTAGAGGGAAGAATATAATCCGCATACCGGGCTGTATCTGTCATAGTATGTTCCAGCACTACTGTCATCAGGTCTTCTCTTTTCATTCCCTTTATGATTAGATTTTGATGTGGTATGGTCACTACTGGGTTGGCATTAAAGACAAATAATGCATGAATAGCAGATTTTGAATCAATATCGTTCAGCGCTCTTCCGAGTTGAACCATGTTTACCGTTCTGGTAGTTGGTTTTGGCATAGATTCAGGCAGATTTGCACTTTCCCAGTTTAAGGCAGATCCAAATAGCTCATAGGTCATATGCATGAGGCCTCCGCCCAAATAACGCCACGCACCTATGATAGAGGGTAGCATAGCCACTGTACGAAAAGCACTGGCACCATTGGCCTGGTGTTCCATACCTATCAGCACTCTGATAAGTGAAGGAGAAGACTGAGCATATTCTCTGGCAAGTGTCACCACTGATTCCTTCTCCAGACCGGTGATCCGGGCAACAAATTCAGGACTATATTTCTGTACATGCTTTGTCAATTCTTCGATACCACTCGTATATTTATTGATATAATCTCTGTCTTCCAGTTTTTCGGCCAGAATGACGTTTATCAAACCGAGAGCGAGTGCAGTGTCTGTTCCCGGATTGGGTTGAATATGCCAATCGGCCAAAGCAGCTGTCTGAGATACAAAAGGGTCAATCACAATAACTTTAGCTCCCTTTTTTTTGGCTTTTTCTATCATTAACCATAAATGCTGATTGGATAAGACCGGATTGGTACCCCATAATATGATATACTGGCTATGGACGATATTTTCCGGCAATACTCCCGTAGTTTGCCCATTGGTAGCAAGCACGCCAGCTACCGCAGCATCACCGCAGATAGTTCGTTGTAGTTGTGTAGCTCCAATATGGGCAAAAAAACGGTTTGAAACTGCTCCTCCTTGTACTATACCCTGATTGCCACCATAGCTGAAGGGAAGTACTGCCTCGCCGCCCTTACTGCTGATAATATTGTTTAATTTTGCGGCAATTTCGGAGATGGCTTTGTCCCATGTGATGGGTTCAAATTCTCCATTTCCTTTTTTACCCACCATCTTTAATGGAGTGAGTAATCGACTAGGGTGATAAGTCACATCATTTGGGAAATTGTCCATTTTATTGCAAAGTCGGCCATCTGTATATGGGTGATCGGTACTTGCCTTAAATTCGGTAATCTCATTATTGACCACTCTCATCTTCCAGCTGCACCGGTCCGGGCAGTCGAGATAACAAGCTCCATGTATTGTTTTGATATCATCTGAAAAGCATCCGGCACTTCCTAAAACAGGAAGGGTAGATAGGCTTGCTCCCACCACACCCTGTACACTTAACTCAACAAATTCCCTGCGATTAATTTTGCTATTTTTGGGATCTTCCATATTCAGTAATTTTTTGATTATGATCTGCTTGATGTTTTAAGAGGAATAATACAATGCAAAATAATGATTAAATTTTAGTTTACCCATTTTTATTTTTTAAAGTGTATTTCCTATTGACTGTTGGTAAAAATCAATAGCATTGATGCCATCGTCAGTATCTCTTGTTCCATTTTAATAAAAACTGCTATAAATATATCTTTTTACAACTTTATCAGAATGGATTGTAATTGTCGCTGCAAATATTTTACATAGCCGTAGTAATGACATAAATTGTTTACTTTTGCTTAGATAAACATATTGTAAAATCAAGGGTTAATCAAGTTAATAATATAATTTTGAAAGCAGAAAAGTTCGATGTTGTAATCATTGGCGCCGGTCCGATTGGGATGGCTTGCGGAATAGAAGCAAAAAAAGCCGGGCTCTCTTACATCATTATCGACAAAGGATGTCTGGTGCACTCTATATTTAATTATCCACTCAATATGACTTTTTTTTCTACCGCGGATAAGCTGGAAATAGGAGGAGTGCCATTCATTTCTCACCAACCAAAACCCAATCGCCAGGAAGCACTTGAATATTATCGCCGTGTCTGTACCAGTTGGAATCTAAAGGTCAGCCTTTATAATAAAGTTACCGCTTTGTCAAAGTCAGACAAAGGATTTCTTGTAAATACTGAAAAAGGAATTTATGTGGCAAAATCAGTAATTATGGCTCTGGGATTTTATGATTTACCGTACTTATTAGACATACCGGGAGAAAATTTACCAAAGGTCAAACATTATTATGATGAACCACATCCTTATTTTGGTCAGCACATTGCGGTAATAGGCGCTGCAAACTCAGCTGTGGATGTTGCATTGGAAACCTGGCGAAAGGGTGCATTTGTAACCATGGTCATCCGAGAGGAAGAAATCAGATCAAGCGTTAAATACTGGTCGAGGCCAGATATTATCAATCGAATAGCGGATGGATCAATAAAGGCATACTTTCATTCACATCTTATGCGTATCACTGCCAAATCAGTTGAGATTCAGACACCCGATGGAGTCATCATGCTCAGAAATGATTTTGTGCTCGCTATGACAGGATACCAGCCCCCTTTTGATTTTATGGCTTCCGCAGGAATTATATTTAATGATGACCCTGACTGCACACCGGTGTATGACGAAAACACCATGGAAAGCAATGTAAAAAATTTATACTTGGCCGGAGTCTTGTGTGGCGGCTTAAAAACCAATAAATGGTTTATTGAAAACTCTCGCGTACATGCGGAGTTGATTGTCAAACATATATGTGAAGTCTAAATTGAAGATTTGTTAATCGTTATAAAAAACAATTAGATATCAGTACAAAGGCTGGGCGAAATTATCCAAAAACGCTTACAATTCATCATCATTATCCTTAATAGTCTTATTGTCAATGTCTTCATAAAATCTTTCCTGAAAGCTATATTGAGCCGTATAATCATATCGAAGTACTGAATAGACCATCCAAACTACCATCAAATTTAAGAGTGTAAAAAGGAATAAAATTATATCTGTGGCTTCGTCAAACCCACAAACAAATAAAAAAAATAAAAAAACTGCAGTCGTGATGGGTACAGCTTGGGGAATATTTTGCATGTTTTTGCTTTTTTTTCAAACATTAAATTCCATAAAAAGTTTCCGTAGGAAAATTTTAAACCATTGATTTTGAACCTACATTTAATCACAATGCTCAAAAAATTTACAGTGTTAAAAACCCAAAGATAAAGTGGATACAAACAGCCCTGAAGATAAAACTCAGACCTTTTTCAAAATTAAAATCTGTAGTACACAAACCGAAATTTAAAAAATTGTAAACCCTATGCTGTACGGCTATTTCATCCGATTAGCAAGTAGTATGGATAAAATTATTAAATCTACCATGATGCTAAAACAATGACTGAAATCTGGGTTTCCACAGTCGATTATAACTCAACCCGACTTTCATAAGCATACTCATACCAGGCTCCTTGTTTATCTCGGTCTTGCCTCTGAAGAAAAAAAGATCGGCAGCTACAGACAAGGAAATATCACCAAAAAGCGGTATCAGCACTTCATGCACCATATTATACTTGAAGTTTAGGTCTCTTGCGCTATCATTTTTATTAGGTAGGTAGTAGTTAAAATTATTGGTCAAAGAATAGATCACATTCCAATTTTTATCCAAAGGAAACCTTCCAATACTCCTACCTTGCAATCCGTATTGATAATTACTGTTGCTGAAATCATTCTCTGCGGTCACTCCCAATTCCAATACAGGCCATTTTTGGGTAAATCCTTTGGAAAGGCCGAGCACATTTCGGAGTATTTTCTGTTTGGCATTTTCAAGTCCGGTACTCCGGTTTATGGTTGGGGTAAATTCTGAATCATACTCAATACGTGTATATGGATGAAATGATTCCCTTTTACGTCCCCTCAATCTGTAAGTGATGTTAAAATTAATATCATCAGCATTTTCTGTCTTTTGATACTCTCCATTGCCAAGAGCTAGACTTTGCTGAGCAAATGCGAGCCTCATTCCAAAACCCAACTCTGATTTTTCCATATCGAGTATTGCCGAGATACCACCTTCTGCGCCGATTACAAAAGAATTGCCAGAAATGACACGACTCTCAGGAATGGCCTCGTAACCTTTGCCTTTGTAGGTTCTGTTCAGAGATGTCCACAACGTAGGCCTGTCAAAATTAAAAGAAAATAATTTCTGATACGGCAGTTTAGGATTTAAAATTTCCGCAATTCTCTTATGATGTTCTTTTCCTTTTCCATAAGACCTGATACGTCGCAATTCACTCAATATATAATCTCTCAACGGCAAAACCGATCCACCTTTAGAGTCTTTTAATTCTCCATTTTTTTGGATTTCAAACTGAGTTGAGTGCCTTAGACCCCATCTGAAATATTCTTTGAGTACACCGTTACTGATTACATTTGTTGTTGCTACTCTATAGTACACATCATCCTGCACCGGTCTGCCCATAATCTTATAAAATGCTCCACCCGGGAAGCGGGTGGCCTCTACACCACTTGCTGTAAGTGTATTATCCCGATCAGCTTCCAGCAGTCTTTTTATGTCACGACCCTTCATATCCATCAATACTATTTCATCTTCAAACCAAAGCCAGGATCTGACTTCTCTTTCATGAAGTTTACCGATCAATGGTAAAAAAGTTGGAATTTTTCTGATAATAGAAACTTCTGCAGGAGCTCCATTGGTCAATATTTTTGCAATAAGCTTTTCCCATAAAGGCTTTGACATTCTCCCATTTTTGGTAGTAACATCAAAATTTTCCAAGGAAGGATTCTGCTCTATTAGATCAATAAAAGCCGGAAACAATAGTTCTCCACGCTCATCTGAGTCGAATGAAACATCCTTAGTTAGATTGGTTATGAGCTCATTATCAGACTCATTTCTATCCGTTACTTTGTAGCTCTGTTCAGTTATCGATTGCAGATTAGCGCCTTTGAGTGAATCCCGGACTTTAAAATTCATTTCAATACGGCCAATCTCCATTCCGAAATCACGTATCGAACTAATATCATAAGGAGCTCCTATACCCTGCTTTTCCTTCTGATTTATTTTTATTTCCTTAGAAGATGTCCAGCCCACAGCATGATCCGTAAAATTGGCTACAACCAGATGAATCCCTTTGACATTTTCTGATAGTCTGGCATTATCGATATTTTTCATATTCGAAAGAGCAATAATTATGTCAGATTTATTCTCTTGCAATTTACCAACAGCTTTCTGTGCGGCACTGATAAAATCTTCAAATTTAAGGTCTTTTAATATTTTGCCAGGAAGATTTGTCTCCAGTAAAGGGTCTGCCAAAGCCAAAAAGCCTATTCGCACGCCATTTAACTCAAGAGTTTTATATGATGTGAATAATAATGGATTTGCCGGAGAACTTACATTGGAAGCCATCATGGTTAGTGTAGGATGTTCCTTTAGATTGGCACCCAGTGAATCCGCTCCTATCAAAAATTCAAATTCATAAGGAACCAGAAAAGAGTAACCCAGACTATCAAGGCCTGTTAAGTCCAACTTGCTTCGCCGCATATTGGAAACTGAATAATCCGCATTCCGATGCCCCATATCAATTTTCACAACATGACCTCCACTTTTAGAGATCTCTTTCGTCAATTGCGTGAGTATGGTCGCACGTTGGCCAAATCCACCTTGATTACTTGGTAATTCGAACAGTCTGCCTTTCTTTCCAAAGTCGACCCTGTTGATCTCACCGATAGTCCAATGAGTCCTGTCAGAAGGCCATTGTGCATCGGCTTCTTCTACAATAAGGCATTCTATATTATCATGAATAAATGTCCGATATAATTTGATTTGCACTTGTCTTGTTTCAGGAAAGTCGGTGGCAAGTTTCGGATTTTGCAGGACGATACGCAACATATCAATGTCTACTCGGTCTGGATCTTGAAACAACAATACATTATGGGTCAGCTGTGCCTCAATAGGTCCTAACACTTCCCATTTGTTTCTTTCATTCAGTATCTGGTCGAGTTCGTTTCCCTCAGGTTCATCTGAAGGAAGAAAAACGGTCAGTCCTTTAGCACGCCAACAAGCATGACTTACTAATTTGAATTTAATATCTTTTTCAACCGCATATTCTGTAGCCATTTCATGCTCAGACTGAAATCTTGTATTGCCCAATACCCCAAAACTTTTCCCGGTATATAACATGTTGATCCTGACATTGCCAGATTCTGGTGACACAGACAAATCTATGGGACGTGATTCGTCTACTACCAGCGGCTTGTCGATAATAATTTGGCTTGTATCAGACGATTTTGTATCTGACTTTTCCTTTCCTTCTTTAGGGCGGTCATTAGATGTATCTATAAATTCTGAAGGAAGTGACGGAATTGCCAGATTCTTTCTGACAAAAGCATCTTTGAAACCGTCTGCACGAAGGATAAATAAAACTGATTCTGCCTGTCGGCGATTATCGTAGTACCCAAGACTGTATCTGTACAAGTATCTTTCGGGAATATATTCACGAAAAACTATGCCCAAAGGTTGCAATTGTTCAAAACTATTAGATGAATCGGCTAGGGCAATAAACTGAATGGTGTAAGCCGAATCTGCAGGAGCGTTGTCGTAAAATACCGCACGTTGGCCCACGACCCAATTAATGGACAAGAATACTCCAATAAATGAATAAAAACACCATTTTTTTAGTGAAAGCACCATAAGACAGTTAACCGTTAATAAGGTTTGCTGCAAAATTTAGTCCAACTTTTGAAATCCGGTCAAAATTTATCAAATTTATTTAGATTCCAAGTAAAACTACAATTCTCGCGTGTATTGGGCTGGTTGTCATGTGTGGCAATACAAGTTGCCATCCGTGTGAAAATTATCTAAAACCCTTGACGAGCTGATAATGATTTTTTTTTGCTAATATGTAAAAAATTAGAAAATTACTTTTCTATCCTCTTTAAATCCAGATCGTGAAAGTCAAAGCTAAAGTCAATATTGGGTGAGATTCCTTTCATCTTAATGGATTGGGCTTGGCCAGTCTCGTCCAATGAAAACATAGCAAATGCATCACAGTTCATGGCTTGATATTCCCATTTTATGGCAAAAGTATTGGCGTTGTAAAATGCCATAGGTCCATTTAATTTTAGCGAACGATACGATTTGATCCATAATTGTTTGTTCTTTTCAAATATTTCCACTTTGCCAAACCAAGGATCTTCGTAGATCCCGATGTAGTCTTCATTTTTGACAGGAGTATTTTTTGAAGCTTCAACCTTTGCCCAAACCTTATTGGTAACTTCATCACCAGCACCTCTTTGCTGATTCATCCGGGCAGCAAATTTATCTATCCAGCCAAAATCGTCTAAACCTAAATAGCTGTCGGCAATGGTATTAGTAACCGAAGAAAAAAGACCGGCTCCACCATTTTCGGTATTGGTTAAAATGACGATGCCTAAATTCATATCTGGAAACATGGTTACAATAGACAACATTCCCGGTAAACCGCCAGTGTGACCAACTTTCAAATTTCCTTTCACATCAGATAAGTCCCAACCTAAACCATAACCGTTAAAATGTGAATTGTATCTCGGATTTCGATTGGTTTCTAAAACAGTATGTAACCGCCACATTTCATCGTGGTTTTCTAAAGAAAATAGAGACGATTTCAAATCAGTTCCATATTTTCCTTTATTCAAACGGACGATCATCCATTTACTCATATCCGCAACATTTGAATAGATGCCACCTGCTGCAGCATTCATTTGATCTCCAAAGGTATCAATAGTCTTTATCGTTCCCGATTCTGATGAATGTGGTGTTGCCAGATTACTTTTATCTTTCAACAGATTGCCGACAAATGTATTATTCATTTGTAAAGGTTCAACAATCCTTTTTTGCACAAACAGTTCATAACTCATTCCACTTGCTCTGGCAATTACCTCACCAGCTACTAAATACAATAAATTATCATAATCAAATTTGGTTCTAAAGGCCGAAACAGGTTTGAAATGTTGAAAGCTGGAAACAACATCCTTAATAGTAAAGTCTGAACCATCGGGGAAAAACATCAAATCTCCCACACCCAATCCAAGACCACTTCGATGCGTTAGTAGATCCTGGATATTAAAATTCTCAGTTACATAATCGTTGTACATTTTGAATTCGGGAATATGGTCTTTTACCTTATCTGTCCATTTTAGTTTTCCTTCTTCTTCCAAAATCGCCAGGGCAGTGGTAGTAAATGCTTTACTATTGGAAGCTATCTGAAAATTGGTATTTTCATTGACGGGCTTTTTGGTACTAATATCTGCCAACCCATAACCGTTTGAATGAATTACTTTTCCATCTTTCACAATGGCAACTGATACACCTGCTACTTTAAATTTTATCAAGGCATCAGATACCAATGAATCGATTTTTTGAGTGGATAATTGTGCTGAAGCATCTTGAAAGATTAGAACAAAAACCAGGAATAAGACTAAATTTTTCATGTGTGTTAGATGATTGTGTTATCTATATTAAGAAAAAAACATTTATAATCTAAAGTTTCGGACATAAATTTATATCTCATTTGTATTTTAATTTAACTTGATCATATTGAATCATTTGCAGTAAAGCCACAAGCCGTAGTTTGTGGTTCCTTCATTAAATCGTGATTTCGCATCACGATTTTGCTATGCACCATTCAGTCATCATTTTTTTTTGGCTCATACAGTTTTCTGTTTTTAACGCAATTTTATAAAGTTTTGACTAAAAATGAAAAGGCCAATCCGACGTGGATTTTATTATCTAGCCTTTGAAAAACACTATTAAATTACCTATTAAATTACCTATTAAAATTATCTAAAGCAGAAAATATTTTACTCTAAAAAGCCGCGAGATATAATTTGTCAATCTTTTAATTTTTCTTCAACACGGTTTTTACCCCGTGATTTATTATGGCTGCGGAGATTACTTTGCCGGAAGCATCTCTTGCAAATTCTACCTGACGATCGCTGCTATCATTGTAAAAAAACTTATCCGGAGACTCGGCTAGTAATACTCTAGACTGCCCATTGGACAATACCATTTTTAAAGTGCTTCCTTCTCTTTCAATTTTGATTTCATTTTTGTCTTTATAAGTACCCGTCAAAGGTTCCAAAGCCAAAGAATCAAGCCCGATTTTTTTGTGTTCATACGGCATCACGACTTCTTTATCTGCCATGATATGCTGTAATCCATTGCTGATACCGGGAGAATTAGAATTATTATTGGATAGGACTATATAAGTTTGATCGTTGTCTGGATTTCTGGCGAGAAATGTGGTATAACCCGGCCATCCGCCTGAATGAGAGATCAGATTTCCAAGATCAGTTTGTGAAATTCCTACACCAAATCCATAATAACTTTGGTTAAGTGTATCAGAAAGTGACTGGCCTTTCAGCATTTCTTTTTGTGTGGCTTCAGCAAGTAATGTATGATTTTTTACTGCCCGATCCCATTTCAACAGATCGCCTGTGGTGGAATTGATAATACCATCGCCCTGAATTCCGTCCATGTATATCACAAAATTTTGGTTAGGATCATTGTCGGGCAAAATATGTTTCATCAGCGAATCGTTGTAAATATATCCGTAGGCATAGTTTGGTATCGTGTCCTTCAGTGATCGACGGGTGTTATAAACGCGTGTATTCTTCATGCCAAGTGGTTGAAAAACATTGGTTGCCATATACTCCTTAAAGCTTTGTCCGGATACCTTTTCTATGATGGATGCCAGGATCATATAAGCCGTATTGCTGTATTCCCATTGAGTGCCGGGATCAAATATTATTGGTAGTTTCTCCTTGGCTAAAATCTGAATCACATCATTGTTGAAAGCTACCTTGCTTTTATCCCACTTCTCCATCACTACTTCCATATAATCAGGCAATCCCGAAGTATGCGTGAGCATATGGTAAATAGTGATATTGTGGTAAGGCAGTTCAGGGAAAAACTGCCGCAACGAATCGGTCAGTTTTAATTTACCTTTATCCAAAAGCAGCAGAATACCAGTAGCAGTAAACTGTTTACTAATCGATGCCAGTTCGAATACGGATGAATCATTGAGCATTCTTTTTGTATCAAAATCTGAATATCCATATGATTTTTGAAAGACGATTTCGCCATTTTCAGCCACTAAAACATTACCATTGAATTTAAAAATTTTTGATTGCGCTGTAACAAAATCATCCATTAATTTGGCCTTAGATGTAACCTGATCTCCTTGTTTGCAAGCAAACATTCCGAAAATCAGAAAAGCGAATATAAATTTTAAGGTAGCATTCATTTTATTTGTATTTTTTTTGTAAAAACTTGTTATATTAAAAGGGTTATTAAAATTTATTTTTTAAAAACATCAACTAACCCTAATGAGAGTTTGCCATTTTTTATATGTGGCACTTCGCCATAACCACTCGATAGGCCCAAAGTTAAAATAATGTAACCAGACGGTACTCAATAATATCTGCAACACAAAAACGAATATGGCAAACAAAGTACAATAGACAGGGCCTACCTGTCCCATATAGCCAAGGCCTGCGTTTAGAAAAACAAAGTTTCCAATAAAAGAATGCGTGACATAATTGCTGAATGCCATTTTACCTACAGGCGCCAGTGGGGTCATTATTTTTTTCCAATACCGGTTTGAAAACTCAACATAAATAATCCGACATAAGCAAATGCCAATGGGGCTACACCCAATGCATAAGCTAAGGTCTGATAAAAACCATTTATTTTCAACTCCCAGTAATCATCCATGTATTCACTCATGTAATAAGCCAGAAAATAATTGGCTGGCAAACCAATAATAATTCCAAAAGCAATGATCCAATAAATAATTTTCTTATTCAGAGCTATATTTTTATAAAAATCCGATCGCCCTATTACGAATCCAATTAAAAAAATACCCAATACCTTAAATATCCTACTTACAAATAACAAATAGCCATACCGATAAAAAATTCCGGAAATATTTCCTTTTAAAATTTCCCACCATCCCGCAGTTTGAGTGAAAGTTTTGTATTCTTCTCCAGATGTAATGCCAATCAATGCTCTATCAATACTCTCACCCAATCCGAATATCAATCCTGAAGGAGCATTAAACCATTCCCACTGCATTTTACCTGCGTATAATAGTATTGGAGATAATATCATTCCTATGCCGATCAGCAATAATGTTTTATCTGAAAATCGTCTGAAAGGAAGTAATAAAAAAGCTAAAATTCCATAAAAGAAGACAATATCTCCTGTCCAAATAAGTAAGTGGCTAAAACCCAGTAATAACATGAATAGCAAGCGCCTTTTTACAGTTGGCAATACATTGATGTCTTTGGCTTCACCTCTTTTAAACTGCAATGCAATGCCCCACCCAAACAATAAGCCAAAAATAGTATAAAATTTCCCTTCGATAAACATATGCTGAAGGAAGCTCATGTTATGATCAAGGTCAGGCATTAAAAATGGACCGGTGAGACGAGCACTTTCGTCATAAAAATTAAAACTATTGAGGTTGGCAATAAATATACCGAGAATCGCAAATCCTCGTAAGATGTCCATAAATACTTCTCTGTCAAGGACAGTAACGGGCGATAATCCGGTCATTTAAAGGTTTAAATTGACTACTCTAAAACGATTTTTGGGGCTTTCTATCTGCGGTGAAAATTGATCTTCATCCGTTAATTTTTCACAAATATACAAGATTTTATTTTATTTGAAAATCGTCAATCGAAAATCATAATATAACAAAATGGTGATTAATTTTGGTTGCCTTCATTTTCTAAGCGTTTCAATTTATATAGTAATT
>JAYTNJ010000179.1:0-42729 GCA_043748345.1 Saprospiraceae bacterium | reverse complement strand
ATAAAATCCTTTCTATTTTTTGCACTCCTTAGCACTGCGGTGCCTATTACCTTTAGAAAGTTGCAATTATAGAAGTCAAGATTATTCTTAAAATCGGTGATCGTTTCAATTCCATAAGTAATTCTTTCTTCTTTTATCAAATCTATGCCACCATCTGACAACCCGGTAAATACTCTTTTTCTAAATATAGTTTGAAATTCCGTTTGATTTTTTGTTTCCACAATGAGCAAGTGGAAGGTATTGGATCCCAGATCTATTACACCAAAACTGCTCATTGCTGTTTTTGCACGGCACCTGTGGCCTGTTGTATGATATTGGTATAAAATTGTATGCCCGAATCTGTCATATAGTTGGCATAAACTGGTTTACTTTTTTTATCAACAAATACATAGTATCTGCATTTGTCTGAGAGATAAACATCTACATCGTATTCAATTTTTCCTTTGATCTGAAAAAACTTTCGGGCCATGGGTTTGCAACCGAATATAAGTCTGCCCACAGGTCTGTTTATATCTATAAAACTGATATTCTGATCTATGTCACTATCTTCTGCCTGACTCACACTAAAAGTATAATCGTGAAAAATATAATCAATAAAGGTACATTCTTTTAATAGTCTTATCATTATTTCCTGCGGCACTCCCGGTATTTCGGGTCTCACAAGAGTCGATAATGGTTCGGCGGGCAACGGTTTATTGTCTTTAATTGTGGAAGCATTCTCATTTTTACAAGATATTAGTAAAAAAACGAAAATAATTATAAAGTTTAATTTTAACCGTAACATGATCATTGGACTAAAAATTAAAAATAGAATTCAGACCTAAAGGTAATAAAATAAGATTTAAATCTTTCTATTGAGCCATCCGGGTCCTTGTACATATTTGACAGTGATGAAGTGTATCTTAGGGCCACACCCCACAATGGACTGAACCTGATCCCACTTCCCAAAAACCAGCTGACATCGTTTTTGCTGAACTTGTTGATGTCATATTTAGTAGATTCGACATTTATCAGATATGCGTAAGAGATTCCAAATTCTGCTCTGACTTTATGGTATTTTTTTTCTGTATTAAACCAGTCCCTTATATTAAATACTAAGGGAATCTCTACATAATTGGCAGAAATCACATCATTGGGTCTATTGTTGGAAAATTCTCTGGAAGCACCACGCTGGCTATAAAGCATCTCAAGTGCAATGTCAAAACTTTTATTGTTGACATACGACAGCCTGCCGCCTAGGTGAAAACCTGTTTTTTTGTACCCAAACAAACTGTCACCATCTATCTGAGCAGCATTGATACCAATTAGGGCAGCAGCTTTAAATCTTTGGCCCAATGAATTCTGCGGAAGCAGAATATTTATCAAAAGAAAAAGGGTTAAGATATTTTTACACATCGCAGACTCATAAAAGGTAAATGTATGAAATACGTCTAACAAAAAGAAAGTTACAACAAGTTTATTATTTTTGTGATGTCAACCAGCACCTTGATGAATAAGTACACGAAACCTACGCTTCATAAACTTGAAGAAATATTCAAGAGTCTGCATTATACTATAAGATATGAAAAAGGAAATTTTAATTCAGGGTATTGCATAGTTGAGCATAATAACGTTGTTGTTATCAATAAATTTTTTGATACGGATGGCAGAGTAAATATAATGTTGGAAATTCTGACCAGCATTATCAGTGATGAAGGTTTGCTGGATGATAAAAGCAGAAATTTTTACAGGACCCTCATAAAAAATCAGGATGTTATTTTTAAAAAATCCTGAAATTAAAAATTATAGCTATTGAAGATTACATTTTTAGGTACTGGCACTTCACAAGGTGTTCCTGTCATAGGATGTCATTGTAAAGTATGCACGTCAGATGACGTCAGAGACAAGAGACTACGTTCGTCTGTCTTAATATCTGCAGATCAATATAATATCCTCATCGACGCAGGACCTGATTTCAGACAACAAATGCTCAAAAATCATGTAGATCAGCTCGATGCTATTCTGCTTACGCACGAACACAATGACCATATCATCGGTATGGATGATATACGGCCATACAATTTCAGACAAAGGTATGATATGCCGATATATGGGTTAAAGAGAGTGCTTGATGACGTCAAAGGTAAGTTTACTTACGTTTTTAACGATGCACCGTATCCGGGTACACCGAGGATGTTGCTAAATAAAGTAGAAGCAAATGTGACATTTTCACTTTTTGATAAGATTAATATCATCCCCCTGAATATAATGCACGGCAATCTTCCTATATTAGGATTCAGAATTGATAACTTTGCTTATATTACAGATGCATCATACATTGATGGAAAAACGCTGGACCTGCTGCAAAATCTGGAAATACTAGTATTGAATTCTTTGCAATATAGAAAACACTATTCCCATTTTACCTTTGAGGAAGCTGTGACAATGGCTCAAAAACTTAATGCAAAATCTACTTATTTTACGCACATGTCGCATGAGATGGGCATCCACGTAGACATTTTGAAAAAATGCCCACTAAATATATTTCCTGCTTTTGATGGGATGATAGTGGAAGAGAGTAGTGGTTTTTATTGAAAAGTGTTCAGTTAGTATTTTTTGTAATGATCAAAGTTGATTTACTTTATTTTCAGTTTATTGTTATTCTCATTTTCTATTGACTAATATCTGACGTGAAAAAAACTTTGTTACATTACGTAAACGGAATCACTCTAGATTGCCTTTCAGAAAAAAGTAATAAAAAAAGGAACCAAATTATAGCCTTCTTTTATGTCACACCCGGATTTGTTTTTTGTATTCTGAAATTTTAGTATAAAAAGTATAATTTTTAAATTTCAACATTAAGGTGGGGCCTGGAGCCATTTTATTTTAAAATAATAATGCATCTAAATTCATTCATTACAACAAAAAATCCTTATTATTGTCTTATATTTCTTATTTTAGGTACTTATGAGGTTTTTATTTTTAATTTGTATATTCATCTTTAGCTGGTCAGTATATGCTCAGCAAAGGCCTCAGTTTAGCCAGTATATGTTCAACAGGTATTATGAAAATCCTGCTTATGGCGGATTGGAGCGCTCTTTGAGCATTTTTACGTCCTTCAGAGATCAATACAGTGCTTTGCCTGGTAATCCAAGGACATTTTATGTAGGCGCTGATATGCCTTTTTACTTATGGAATGGTGCTGTGGGTGTAACACTTTTCAATCAGAGCAGTGGGCTGTTAAATAACACAAATTTTAAAGTTTCCTACAATTATGTGCTGAATCTCGAATATGGATTTTTATCATTCGGAGGCCGTATAGGAATAGATTTTGTAAATCTGGATAGTAAAAAAATCATAACTCCGGGCGGAAATTATGAAGGGATATTTACGCATAATGATCCTTTTTTGGAAAATAGCATGGTAAACGGAATTGGCCCTTCTTGGGAGTTAGGGTCTTATTTTATGGGTAGTAATCTGCAGGCAGGTGTCACAATATCTGAATTTCCGTCTCACAGATATGGGTTGGGAACCGGGTCTTACACCAGATCGTTCAGTGGCAGTATTTTTGCAATGTATAAATATGAATGGAATGATCAGATAGACATCACGCCTTCTATACTGCTAAGAGCAGACCAAGCGGTATTCCAATCAGATTTTGGCGTAATAGCCACCATCAATCGGAATATAATAAGCGGAATTAATATTAGAGGGTATAATGCAAAGTCTTTTGATGCATTATCAGTTATTATGGGAACAAATCTGGGTACAAAATACAAGATTTATTATAGTTATGATTTTGGGCTTTCAGATCTTCGTACTGCACATCAGGGCACTCATGAGATCATGTTGTCATATAATCTTCAAAAACTCATAGGTATAGGGTTGCCGCCCAAAATAATCTATAATCCTCGAGACCTTTAGGTTATTTATAATATATTAGCATATGCTATTTTAATATATAGTGTCTAATTATTTGAGACAAATCTTATTGTTTTTTAATCAACCCAATGCCTTCTCCTAAAATAATAGGAATATTTGCAGTAATCAACAGTAAAAGTTGTAACAAGATTATTGTAAAAAACATTGATAAATTTTATCTTTATATGGTTATGATTTTCTACCTTTGCAGCCCTTAAAAGATTTTGATATGCCAAAAATGAAAACGCATTCAAGTGCGAAGAAAAGATTCCGCGTTACAGGTACTGGAAAGTTGAAAAGATTTCAAGCTAATGCCCGTCACTTGATGAGAAAAAAATCTAACAAAGCCAAAACAAGATTGCTTGGTTCAACGCTGGTTAGTGATGCAGATTTTGCAAAGGTCAAAAGATTGCTTTGTCTGTAATATTGTAATTTTATTTTTTAACGAGAATACAGGTGCAAAGTATCTATCAGATCCCTGTGTTGCACTAAAATCAAATATTTAATTATGCCTAGATCCGTTAATGCTGTAGCCTCAAGGGCCAGAAGGAAAAAAGTACTGAAAGCTGCCAGAGGATTTTTTGGAGCCAGAAGTAAGGTGTTTACTGTGGCAGTTAATGCACTCGACAAGTCGTATGTGTATGCTTACAGGGACAGAAGAAATAAAAAAAGAGCATTCCGTAGACTTTGGATTTCAAGGATTAATGCTGCTACGAGAATGCATGGAATGTCATACTCAAAATTTATTCATGCACTTAGTGTAAAAGAAATTGGGCTGAATAGAAAAGTTTTAGCTGATCTTGCTATGAATCATGCCGATGCTTTCAAAGCGGTGATTGATTCAGTGAGATAAGATATACGCACCAAAATTTGAGAGAAAGGAGCTTCTGTTTATACCAGGGGTTCCTTTTTTTTTGGCAAAAAATCATTTTTATAATTATTTTGTTAAATATTGTAGTAAACTATTATAGTCTTATGGATATCAAAGTAGAAAATATAAAGTGCGGTGGGTGCGCCCATTCAATAAAGACAGGGCTTCAGAAAATAAAAGGAGTAAGTAAGGTGGATATTGATATAGAAAATGGAATTATACATCTGGAAAGCCAAAGTCAGATAATGCGTGATGAAGTAATTTTAAAACTTCACTCAATGGGATATCCGGAGCCGGGTAAGGGGTCAGGACTGACTACAGCGACGTCTTTTGTAAGCTGTATGATAGGTCGCGTGACATCCTAATCACATATTACTATCCTTTATGAAACAATAATTTGATATTTTCAGCGCATATAGAAGTTTTACTTTCTGAATGCCATAGGTAAATTTCAACTTCATCGGGATTGTATCTCAATTTGGCATCAAGCCATAAATTTACTTTTTGTCCCTGATCGAGATGCCTTTGAACTCTTAAGACATCACTGCGCAATTCTTTACCGTTTTTATAATATCTTAATACAAGCTGCGTCATCTTCCATTGATCCCATTCCTTGTGGTCTGTATAAAAATCTGCAGACGCCCTAAGCCATCCCGTTTGATGAGGCAATCTGAATTTTTTTGATCTACTAAATTGAATAGTATCTCTAAGACAGATGTTTGCAATACTATTCGAAGAGTCTTTTGTTGTCATCAGATATATAGGATCTTTTATATTGCCTTTATAAATCTTTCGGGTATCCAGCAATTTGCGTGCTTCAGGTGGCATTTGATTTCTCAAAAAAACAGCTTTGAGATATTCACTGGTCATATCTCCGGCTGCAAATAATCCCCCATAATGGCAATGATGAGTCATCCAGAAATTATAA
The DNA here is from genome assembly GCA_043748345.1 of Saprospiraceae bacterium. GTDB lineage: Bacteria > Bacteroidota > Bacteroidia > Chitinophagales > Saprospiraceae > OLB9. The sequence goes on along the minus strand of JAYTNJ010000179.1, from coordinate 37,030 downwards.
TGCACACAAAAAAGACTAAAAACGGCAATTATAATCGCTTTGAAGTTTATTTTAGAAATGGTCTGAAAAAAAGCGGAAAGGGGAAAAGCAAGAACTGGATAAAGCTGCACGAGTGCCCTTTGACTCACACTACCACCATACCACCATACATCCCAGGCAAATGTTATATAAAAAAAAACAAGACTAAAAAGTAAAAGGGATGGTCCTACATTTTTGTACCTGCGCAAAAGGGGAATAAATCCAATAAGACTTAGGATCATAACAGGTGTATAGACGAGCCACCCTGCTCTGCCGCTAAAAAGGCAATCCAGAATATGAGGCCTCAACCAACTGAAACCTTGCTCTTCGTAAGAATATACAATCCAACCCATAGAGACAAATTTCCAGTACAACAATTGAAGAAATCCTATAAATCCAGTGATGGTAGCAGCGACAATTACTTTTTCGTATTGGCGTAAGAATAAAAAAAGTCTATCCTTAATATGCCCCATATCCCATTTCAGACCATATAAAATAGGTATCAAGACAGCAACCATTTCTGAAGGTCTAGTAAGTGCCATTAATCCCACAAGAGTACCAATACCGACGGCAGATCGAAAGGAAGGAGATTTATAAAACTGAATGGTAGCCCAGATCAGCAACGCATATAGTGTAAAAAGAAAATTGTGGGACATGGCGTTTGTTATAGCCCCATACTCCAGAAAATTTGTGGCAAAACATAAGGTTATCAATGTCAGTCCGGTACTCACTTCAGAAAAATATAAAATTAAAATTTTCCGAAGAAAAAATAATCCAATTAAGCTCATTATAAATCCCCATAAAAATATGCCGAACTGATATGGTCGTGAGAAACCATCCTGAGGATATTTAAGTATTTTTGCTGCCACATGGCCTGCGGTAAAACCGGGTAACATAAGAATTGCCTGGCCACCACTATATTTAAAAATGTAGTTTCCGTTGGGGTGTTTAAATGCTTGTAATAACTCTGGAGTCGGGCGATATGTGTCTAATATTTTTTGTGTAAAATCTATCTTGCGCACATCTTCATAGATAAAAAAAGCAGGCAGATACCAATAATATCCGGATACATCCCAACTGATGGTGGCTTCTGTGGTCTCCTTATTCCATTTTGGGTAATAAAAAAAAGTGATTATACCCATCAGAACACACGAAAACCAAAGAGAAATTTTGCTGAAGCTCATCGTGTAATAATTTGTAAAAACAAATCTAATATAAAAGTGGAAAAGAACTTAAAAAAAAGAGCGGTAAAATTTACCGCTCTATAAAGGGAGGCTAATGGGACTCGAACCCACGACCCTCGGTACCACAAACCGATGCTCTAACCAAGCTGAGCTATAACCTCCATTTTATTAGGAGTCGCAAAATTAGATAAATTATTTTAATAGCGTTGCAATATTGAGATTAAAAATTATTATGAAATACTTCAGGTTATTTGTAAAACTATGTCATTTATAGTGCAAAGATGACTGTAGCGTAGTTTGATATATTTCTATTTTTTATAATTTATCATTGTGTAACTATAATTATTTAGTCATTCAGACTATATTTGTGGCGATTCATCAAAGAATCATTCAGATATTTTTGGAAGTTTTAGGGTCAGAATACTATTCATCTTTAATAAAGACCAATCCTGATAAAGCATTGGAGTATTTGTACAGCAAGTATTATAATATGTTGTGCAATCAGGTATACAGGATACTTAAGGACAGTGTGACTGCCGAAGATATAGTGCAGGATGTTTTTTTTGGTATGTGGCGTAAAAGAGACGACCTTGTAATAAATACATCGCTGGAAGCTTATCTTAAACGTTCTTGCAGAAATAGGACGCTCAACTATATAAGGAACAATCACATCAAGTGGGAAGATGAAGGACTGCTCAACGATCAGTCAGATAATAGCTTTACAACTGATCAATATATAGAGGCAGAAGATCTTAATTTGAAAATACAGGAAATAATATCAGAGTTACCTGAAAAATGTGGTATAGTTTTTTCTCTAAGTAGATTTGAGGAGATGAGCTATGCAGATATAGCCATCGAATTAAATATTTCAGTTAAGACCGTAGAACATCACATTTCTAAGGCCTTAAGAATATTGAGGGAAAAAATATATAAAAAAATTAACAATGAATAGGGGTTATGAATGAAATCAGTGTCATCATCATGAAATAGTCTGAGAATGAATTATAATCAACAGATCGTCTATGTTCATAGGTATCTTTCCGGGGATATGAACAACGATGAAGAATCCGTATTTAATGCCTGGGTGGACCAGGATGAGCACAACAGAAAGTTGTTTTTCGATATATCTGCTATATGGGAAAGCTCAAAAAACACCACTCCTAAAATTTTTGCTCACTCAACCGCACTTCTTCGACACAAAAGTAAGTTAGTTGAGTTAGTTCAGGAAGTAGAAGTCAGAAAATCTAAAGAATATAAAATATTTCACATCAGACCTTGGGCTGCTGTTGCAGCTTCATTAGCTATTTTTGCTGTTGGGTGGTTCATTTTTTCATATAATTTGGGACAAACATATAATTCAAGTCTGGGATTATTCGCTTCATTGAGTGACGGCTCTAAGGTTTGGATGAAAGAAGGAAGTTCAATCAATTATCTTGAAAAAGCTAAAGAGAGAAAAATCAAACTGAAAGGAAAAGCGTATTTTGATGTTCAAAAAGATAAATTAAAACCATTTATCATCAACGCTGAAGGCATAAAAGTTGAAGTAGTAGGTACGATTTTTACTGTGGATTCTGAAACAAAAACTGTTTTTGTTAAAGAAGGTCTTGTAGAAGTAACATTTGATAATAAGAAGACTGTCTTATCTGAAAATCAATTTATAAAATTGGATGAAGATAAAGAATATAAAGTAGAAGATAGAGTCTTTGAGACCGGTGCATTATGGTTTAACGAGAATTTATCATTTAATAAGACTCCTTTCGACATTGTCGTAAATGACATATCTGCATATTTTAATGTCAAATTTATTTTGCCACAGGGAAAAGACTGGACAAATTGTACCTTTACCTCCGGATCATTAAAGAGTAATACAATTGAAGAAATTCTTACTACACTTCGCCTTACTTATGAACTGGAATATGTTAAAGTGGGAGAAAAGGACTATAAGGTTTCCAAGATAAAGTGCAGGTAAAAGACTTTGGCAGAATTTTTGTACCTTTGACGTTTTATTTAAGTGTTTTGAAAGTTCCTTTTTGAGACAAAGTTTATGTTTTTATGTGTCCAATCAAGCATGTAAAATTTAATAGACTCTTTCAGCATTAGGTCATTGCATTTAACACTTTCAGGGGTATAAACTAGATTTAAATTGTACAGGATATTCATTATCTTATTTTTTATTACGCAATGGTATATTTCTTTAGGACAAACCCGTCCGGATATGAGACCTATTTCTTATGTCGCTTACAATAAACCACTCGCTATTGTACTTAAAGATCTTGCGACTATCTCAAAAGTCAACTTAGTCTATTCAGAATCCAGAATTCCTGCTGATTCCTACGTAAATATTTCCGCACAGAATGAGACCCTTGGTAGCATTCTGACTGTAATTTTGGATGATTTTGGTTTGTCATATCAGATGGTAGGCCAACAACTCGTAGTGGTCAGAAATGAAAGTAAAGACGTAAAAGGCGAAGTAAGAATTTATGGGCATATCAGAGATAAAATATCCGGTGAATATCTGATCGGGGCAAACGTATTTCAACATGATAAAATAAGGGGTACTTCTACAAATGAGAGCGGTAACTATTCTTTCAAAATAGAAAAACAAAGACACCGTATCCACTTTACTTATTTGGGGTATAAATCTGAGATCATAGATTTTTACACTTTTAAAGATACAATGCTTAATATTGTATTGCAACCTGATGGATTGCTCAATGAAATAGTAATCATGCATGATCTTCTCGAAGAAGAACATGAACAAGCAGCAAATCAGCAAAATCTGCACATAGATAAAATCCGTTCTTCAAACCACCTGGGGGGAGAGGCTGATTTATTTAGGTATTTGGCCACGCAGCCGGGTATCACAACTGCTGCAGAGGGTGTAGGAGGAATAAACGTCAGAGGAGGGTCAGCAGATCAAAATCTGGTTTTACTGGATGATGTACCTGTCTATAATACAGGTCATGCACTAGGAATTTTTTCGGTATTTAATTCTAATGCTGTCAAAAGTATCAGTTTATACAAAGGAGGTATTCCCGCACGTTATGCCGGCCGTCTGTCATCCGTAGTCGATGTACATACCCGAGATGGTAATTTCAAAAAACTTTCAGGCGACCTTTCACTCAGTACCATAGCTCTTAATGCAACTTTGGAAGGACCTATAGTAAAGGATAAGGGTAGTTTTTTAGTGTCCTACCGACGGACATTCATGGATATTTGGATTAAGGAGTTTACAAAATTTCAGAATAGGGAAAAAAACAGGTCAGGAAGCTCAAACTATTTTTTCAGTGACTTTAATGCGAAGATAAACTTCAGACTGAACAAAAAGACAAGGTTACTATTTCAGACTTTGTACAGCAATGATGATTTCAGCAGCTTTTCAGGTTCCAGGCAGGAAGATCTTCGAGACGAAAACTCTACAATATTAAACTGGGGCAATAGTGTTTATTCTATGAGATTGCACAGAGAGTGGGGTAAATCTTTATTTTCACGTACAGTAATATACAGGACAGGCTACCAATTTGAAAGCTATAAAAACAAACTTTTTGAACTTGAAAAAGGTAGTACCAATCGACTTGTTTTCGATGCATCACTTTATGAATCAGAAATAAGGGAGGTGGGATTTAAACACGAGTTTGACTGGATGTTATCACACTCCCATAGGATCAAAGCGGGTGTTAATTTTCAGGATAGGATTTTTAACCCACTTGCTGTCAATGTTTCTGAAAATGATTTTACATCTTTGCTCAAGGATCCATCCATCCATGTGCTTAAATCATTAAAAGCCAGCCCTATTATCAACGGGAGGGAGATTAATATTTTTAGTGAGGATAATATAATTCTTGGGGATGGTGTAAGTTTAAATCTGGGCATTAACTATTCTTTGGTAAAATCAAACTCAGGTAAAAATTACAATGCTGTCCAACCGAGGCTCGCTTTATTGGCTGATGGGGAGCACCTGCATTTTAAAGTAGGAGTAGCTAAAATGCAACAATATATGCACCTTTTATCCAATAATGGATTAGGTCTGCCCTCAGATGTATGGTTACCTGCCAGCAATATACTTGAACCTCAAAAATCGTGGATTTTTAACTCATCTTTTGGATATAAGCTAAATTCAGGGTTGAAAATGGGGGCAGACGTTTATTACAAATCATTTCAGAACATCAGTAATTTTAAGGAAGGACAAGGACTTGATATAAGTGATGGCAATGATTGGGAAGCTGAAATACCTGTAGGAGAGGGATATGCCTACGGATTTGAAACCTATATAGAAAAAGTATTTGGAGCTACACTATTTAATTTTAATTATACATACTCAGTATCGGATCGGATTTTTGCAGATTTAAATAATGGCCAACAATTTCCTTACAATCTTAACAGAAATCATAGTTTTAAATTTTCTTTTACCTACCGAATATCTCAGTTTTCGGAATTTTTGATAAACTGGTCTTATCTTTCCGGCAACTACTATTCAAGGCCGATAAATGTAACTTTTGGAAGCAGTGATAGGCCAGTTGTTATATTTCCTGAAAAAAATAATGCATTGTTTCAGCCTTATCACAGACTGGATACGGGATTTAGTTTTTACAATAATTATAAATGGGGAAAGGCAAAGTTTTTTCTGGGACTTTATAATGCGTATAATAGAAATAACCCTTTTTATACAGATTTGGTAAGGGACAATAATAATAATGGAAAGTTTGAGTTCAGACAATTTAGCTTGTTACCTGTATTACCTACAATTAGTTATAGTGTCTCATTTTAATAAAAGTGTGAATATTGATCATACTTTTTCCTTACAATACAAGTTTTTCTTGAAAATTGCTAATCCATAACGTACAATAAGAAAACAACTTTTTGTAAGAAATGTGACATTTTATAATTTTTATGGTCATATTTGTGGTTCAAAACAGGTATAGCAATCCGGAAACTGATATTTTTTATAACCACTGTTATCTACTTTACGTCATGTGTAGATACGATTCCACTTCCGGATGAAGCAGGAGAAAGGAAATTATTTGTCATCTGCGAAATGACAGATGGTGAAAATATTTATGCTGATATAAATTTTACCGGTAATACTATCGGAGAATTATTTCCTTCTGCCCTGATTAAGCCAGACACTTTTAATTTTGCCATTGCCGAAGGAGACAAAGATTTTGGGGTTCCTTTTATTTTTGAGACCAATGAAAAAAGATTTATCATAAAAAAGCAAAGCCTGCCATTATCCGTAGGGGAAAAGTATAAATTCAGAGGAATAGGAGCAAACAAAAACTCTTCAGAACCCTCGGTTATTATACCGGAATTTTTAAAATTTGATACTATTATTATTGAACGAGTGTCACGAAATATAATTCAAAATAAGTTTATTACTGAGGTCGACTGTAGGATTAAAGTGAAAAAACCACAAACCTTTCCTGCGTATTTTCATATCGTACCTAAAACGGAGAATAAAGGAGACTGGACCATAAAGAATCTGGTAAAAGACCAATCAGCGTTCAAAATATTAAAACATCGACCTGGAGTTTTGGTTGATTATTCGAGACTTACCAACGATGAGATTGTTTTAACCTTAGAAGTTTCTGAAGAAAATGAAACTAAATCTGTCGAACTAGATATATTTAATACCACTCTCTCATATTACCAGTACAACTACTATATATCAAATGTTACTTCAGATAGCTATGGTCGCAATAATGAAATACCTGCAATAGCTGGACTCAATATTAAGACAGATAAAGCATATGGCACCTTTAGTGCAAAGACCCTTTCCAAATTGAATGCTAATATTAAGTGAGCATGTCAACAATTTTTACCGAAATGTAAAATTATTTACATTTTGATTAGGGGTAAACCATAGATTATGTGTCTTTAAGATGTACCATGTAATATGATATCTCATGCAACCATCTGAAGTAAAAATCGCCCTTAAGAATTTTTCAATTACATCATGTTTAAGCGATGATGAGTTGAACTTTATGCTCGAAACAGGGGAGGTTAGACTTGTAGAAAAAAATCAATTCATATTTAAACAGGGAGACGTCAGCAATGAAGTTTTTTTCCTGATCAACGGTGTTATAAAAATAACGTCAAATACAAATGATGGCAGGGAAGTTATAAAAATGATGCTTCATCCCAAGTCTATATTAAGTGAACAAAGTATTGCCGGTGAAGAATTCAGAGACAATAATGCAGTAGTAATGACTGCAGATGCTACTGTATTAGCTGTCAAAGTTAATATCATCAAACATCTCATAAGAACAAATCCTGAGCTGGCTTTTTGTATAGTTGATTTTATAGGAAAAAAATTGAAATATACAGAAGACAGACTGGAGTCTTTAGCATTAAATGACGCCAGAGAAAGAATTGTCCAGTTTTTAAGACTGAATGCACAATCTTTTGGTCAGGCAATCGGATTTGAAGTTTTATTAAAACATGATTTTACTCAACAGGACATTGCAAATTTTACAGGGACATCACGGCAAACTGTGACCACTGTTATGAATGATCTTAAGAAGAATAATCAGATTTATTTCAGACGTAAGTCTATACTTATCAGGGACATCAAGGCCTTGTGTTGATTTGTTTTAGTTTTTTCATAATTTAGTTATACCTGAAATTTAGTTAAGAAGTAGGTTCAAAAGTGAACCTACTTCTTTGTTTTTTAGAGAAATAGTTTCCCCATTCAAAAAAGAATGATTACTTTTGCGTCGCTTTTAAAGAAAGCATAGGGAAGAGTGGCAGAGCTGGTTGATTGCACCGGTCTTGAAAACCGGCGTACCTGAGAGGGTACCGGGGGTTCGAATCCCTCCTCTTCCGCACACCCAAAGAGCATCTTGTAAGTCCGCTTATATGATGCTTTTTTTGTTTTGGCATCTTCATTTTTGTAAAAAGTATAAAAATCATAATCATGGGAAGAGCATTTGAGTACCGCAGAGCAGCCAAAGAAAAAAGATGGGCAACAATGTCCCGTATTTTTCCAAAAGTATCCAGAGCTATCACTATAGCTGCAAAAGAAGGTGGTCCTGATCCTGAGACCAATTCTAAATTGAGATTGGCCATTCAGGCAGCAAAGGCAGCAAATATGCCGAAAGATAATGTGGATAATGCCATTAAAAGAGCTGCCGGCAAAGATGCTGATGATTTTACTGAGGTGAATTATGAGGGTAAAGGTCCTCATGGTGTTTTAGTATTTGTTGAATGTGCTACAGATAATACTACCAGGACTGTAGCTAATGTGAAATCCTATTTTAATAAAGCTGGTGGTTCGCTTGTGCCTACCGGTTCTCTGGAATTTATGTTTGATCGCAAAACTGTGGTGGAGTTTGAAAAACCAGCAGGAGTAAATCTTGAGGATTTTGAGTTAGAGATGATCGATTTCGGATTGGAGAGTTATGAAGCTGATGGTATTACTATTTATGCTTATGCCAATTATACTGACTTTGGTACATTGACCAAAGGATTTGAAGAAAAAGGCATATCAATTTCAAAAGCAAATCTTGAGAGATTGCCCACTACTCCGGTGGAATTCAACGATGAGCAAATGGTGGATATCGAAAAGTTAATAGATAAATTAGAAGAAGATGATGACGTCCAGGCTGTATACACTAATCTGGCTTAGGGCATTGTTTCTTTATCGAGCACCATCACTACTTGCAGATAGAATTCCAAAGCTCTCTCCGGTGTTTTGCCTATGCTGACAAGTCCGAGTTTACCAAATTGGGATAGAGCACTGATAAGGTGAAACATAACTCCCTCCTCTTTGGAATGGTCAAAATGAAGCCCATGGTATATGACAATATCGATTAAATCAGGCGGAGTAAGGCCTTTATATTGTTCTTTCTGTAGGTTATCAGTAGCAAAATAATACCTTGCGCTACCATCATTTAGAATATATTTCCCTTTGTCGGAAAAATATGTTCCATTAGTAAGAAACTGTAGCATCAGGAATGGGTGGGTAGTACCTCCTTTTCTGAGGTTTATTTCAATAGCAAAATGTAGCCACCCACTTTGCTGTCGGATACTCATAAAATCAACACCAAATCTCCCAAGTACACCCTTATCCCTCATTTTTTCACCAAGTTTTACACTGGTTTTACTCAAATCCACCGCATATTCTTCATTAGCTGGAAAAGTAGCTCCAATAAACACCTGTTCGCTTTCTCCACCCAACAATTGGTCGTGGGTAGAAATAACACATACTTCACCCAATGGATTAATTCTTATTTGAACAGAAGGAGAAGTAATTATTTCACCGGTTAGAAATTCTTCTACAATACCTCCCATCTCCTCCATTTTCTCTAAAAATCTTTCGTATTTGAGTTTTTTAGCAACAATTTTTGTTTCATTTTTAAGATTACCTTTAATCCAGGTTTTTAATTCTTTTAGATCAAATGGTGCGTTTTCATAGTAGAATACCGCATTACCATCACCCGAAAAACCGTCATTCATTTTGATAACAGCTTTTTGTAATGTTGGATTTTTCTTTCTCAATTCATACAGGGCTTCTACTATTTCTTCTTCTGAATTCAGATTTTCAAAGCCGTAAGGTGTCAAAATAGCACACTCTTTAAATATAGCTCTCGAACCGCTTTTAGATCCTAAATAGTTTAGTGCAGGGTCGCACCCATAGATCGGGAGATTTAGTCGGGCAGCCAGTTCTTTTTCAGAATCTGTAACATTAAAAAACATGAGGTGTCCTGGATCGCCATTATTGACACTCTTCCTGATGCGGTTGATAAGCCTCGGTCTTCTTAATATCTTTTCGGTCAAGGGAATATTGCCTGCATCAAAACAATTCAATAGTGTAAGCCTGTTTCGCGCATGGTGAGAAGTAATACCAGGCAACATGTGTAAATAGTAATCTATGATGAGCGGAGGGATAGGAATACTTGTTACAAATGTGAGTTTGGTCTCAGGCATTTTAAGTAACATAAGCATACATAACATACGCTCTTCATAATAAAAATGACCTTTTATTTTTGATAATATCTGGCTGTCTAATGTCAGACTTGGGATCACTACAACAGACCTTGGGGCTAAATCGTCATGAAATATTCTTGCGTACTGTTCCACAAACTGTTCCTGCAATGTGTGAAACAAATTGTCAATATGTAAGTTGTCTGACACCTTGTCTGATAAAACTTTAATGAATTAGAACTATTAAAACAAGACGAATTTAGGCATTTTAAGGCTTATCAAAGCATGATAAAAGTCACATCTTGGTGTGATCCAAATTACCTGCCTTAATATGGAATTAAGCATGAAATATATTTTTAGAGTTTCCTGATAAGGCCTTCCTGAGCTGTGCTTGCAATTAATACTCCTTCTTTTGAGTAAATTTTACCGGTGCAAAAAGCACGACCATTATTTGCATTACTACTTTGCACTACATACAATAACCAGTCATCAGTTTTTACTGGGCGGTGAAACCACATGGCGTGGTCAAGACTAGCAATCTGCATAGGGGTGGTAAAAAATGACATACCATGAGGGAAAAGTGCTGTTATTAGTAAATTAAAATCTGATGCATATGCTAAAGAAGTTTGATGCAGTTTAGGATTTTCAGGCAATACGCCGTTTGTTTTGAACCAGGTATGATTCAAAGGAGGGCGTATGTGTGGGTTAAAAGGGTCATATCGCTCTACCGGATGAAATATAAAAGGTCCGTTGGCCGCAAAAATACCTCGTGGCTCAATTTTAAATTTAGAAGCAAATTCAGCAAAAAGATCAGAAAAAGAAGTCAGGGATTCAGGTCTTGCTACATTAGGCATAATGTCATGATGTTCAATACCTGCTTCTACTTTGTGATAAGATGCCGAAAGTATAAAAATATCCCTGCCTTTTTGAGAGGCAACTACTCTGCGGGTATTAAATGATTTTCCATCTTTTACGACCTCAACTTTATAATTGACATAAAGATCATTGTCTCCGGGATTAATAAAATAGGAATGTATAGAATGAAGTACTTTATCGTCATGAACCGATGTATTAGCTGCTGAAATAGCTTGAGCTAACACTTGGCCACCATAAATATTAGGACTGCCTATTAGGAGATTTTTACCTTGAAATTCATTGTTCCCAATACTTTTCAATGTGAGTATCTCCAGTAATTCAGGTAATTGACTCATTCTTTTGAGGAAATTTTTGCATGTTTTTAAGATATATTATCATAAATACAATTGCTAATCCCAGATGTAGGATACTTGCTCCGGGATGATGGGTTAAATTTTGGCTGTATAAACCATACATATATAATCCTACAGCAAAATGAAAAGAAATGATTACCAGATTCACTTGTTTATACATTAGATCATACTTAAAATGATTACTCAGTATATAAGAAATTAATCCAAAAGACAATGCAAGTATTCCATAAAGTTTTGCTATCGCTATTCCCTGAAGTTGAGGGTCTTGGTTGGCAAGAAGCCAATGAGGATTAAAAAGAAGTAAAAAACCGGCTAATGTTTCGATAGCAGCATGGGCTTGAAGTATGGTTTTCATATCTTCTTTGAAAATTAATTATTTAACTGATTTGCCTTCAACTTCTATGAGAGTATCCATGGCAAATTTTGCTTCATAAACCAGTGAACCTGTTTCATCCCATTTACGTAGGTATCCGTTTTTCTTTTCATCTTTAAAGTCACTGACATATTGGAGTTTTCCTGATTCATAAAATAAAGTATCTCCCCCGTTTTTTAAACCATTAATATAATACTGAACTTCTTTCACTGCTCCGCTTTCATAAAATATTGTTGTTTTACCATCCTGATTACCATCAATAAAAAACCTTTCACCTTTGATCGTTCCGGATGGGTAATAGTCCATCATTTTACCTACAATCTTGCCATTTATTCTTGTGTATGTGCGAGAAGTTTCACCAGTTCCATAGATCTCTTTTATTTCCTGACTTTCAGACGGTACTTGCGTATTTTGTTTATTTTGACAAGATCCAAGGACTATGATGGTGATAAATAATGATAGTAACCTAAATTGAGACATTGATATTTTTTTGGTTAAATAAAAAAGGGTCAATTACTGACCCTTAAGTAAAAATATATTATTTCCTATTTTTTCCATGGAAGCCTGTTGACCACTCTTCCTATTTCTGTGCCATATCTTACACCTTCTTCTGCGTCCATTCTGTAGTGAACCCCCAGTGGTACTCTTGACCATGCGTTTTCCAAAGCCATTTCACTAAAACTGCTAAATGTCCTTGGATATCCTGAGAATTCAGCTCGGTTTCTATGGCAGTTATCAGTCATTCCATAGGAATAGCCGAAGACACTACCCAATACTTCAGCTGCAGCTGCACCAAACGTTGCATGTCCAGATGGATATGCAGGGAAAGAAGGAGAAATACCTTTATCTCCTGTGTTAGGATTTTCAAGGTTAGGCTCCCAGCTAGGATCAATTAATCTCTTTATATAAGATTCAGGTCTTTCTATGTTGTAATAATACTTGGAATTCCAGCAACCTATTGCTGCATCATGAAGTGCAATACCTACTTTAGCGTTAGCAACGATAGCATCTTCGAGACTTGCTTTTTCATTTTGATACACTTGATTCGCAATAGCTATAAATCTTGTTGGCGGTGAAAAAGTAAGACCAAGAAGGTCATCACTCCAGAACTCACCTACCCATTCTGTCTGATAAGAAAGTGATGGCGTATTTTGAGCCATTACTTCCACTGCTTGAGTATATAATGTTGACCCTGGCTTTTCACTATACTCACCAACATAAACTCTATAGTCTTTACAGACCTTCATGTCATCTTTGATAGCCATGGTTTTGCCTTTACCCCAGTTAGGAAACATACCTTCACCTGGCCCAGGTATAGTAGGTGTCCATGCTCCTGGTTGTTTTAATTTTTCTCTCCAGGTATTACCTTTGAAGGGATCTTTATAACCATCAAATGTAGTAGCATCGGATTTCATCCAGTCCCAAAAAGCAGATGCAACAGCTTCTCCGTGATTTTTTGATCTTATAAAAACCTCCTGACCTGCTATTTCAAGATATTCTTTTTCATTCTTATCCGCCAGTTCTTTGATTCTAATGTATAATGTCTTGTTAACTTCTGGTAATAGCCGGCTATATAAATAACTATTTAAAGCGTTGACAACGGTCGGCCAGTGGTATTCCTGATTGGAAAAAGTTTTAGGAACACTTAATCCTTGATAACGGGATGCTAATGATGCGTATTCAGGCATTCCTGAGACACATGCTTCATAATTTGCTAGTCCGAGATATCCTAAAACATTGGCTGTAGGGCAAGGTCTGTACCCAGAAGCAAATCTTTCGATGTCCATCCATAAAATGTTCCAGTCAGATACTACTTTATAATCAAACTGATTTACTGCTTTTTGAGATGGTGCAGTTTCGTCCTGAATGTCTTTTTTACAGGAGCTGAAAGCTACACTTACGATAAATAACAACATTGCTACTTTGGCAAAATTCCTCATTGGTACAAGATTTAAGATTATTCGAAATGTTTTTGGATGTAAAACGACGCAAATTTAATCAGAAATACGCTAAGTAGTTAAAATTTTTAACATTTTTTTGTATATTTTTTGACAATTTAACATTCTTTATTATAAAAAATTGTAATACTTTATGCTACATATACTTTCTTTTGCAGATGTGTGAGTAAAGTTTTATCAATATGGGTTTATATTTATAATTTGAGAGAAAACATATATAATGGTTTGCCTAACAAGCCGCTCTTTTTTGTACTTTTGTGTGTTTATTTGAAAAGTAGAGATTTAGATGATAATTCTGGATAAAATAAGGACGAAATTTAGCAAGGGAATCCAAGAGTGCTTTGGTCTAAATATCAGTATAGAAGATATTCCTGTGAATGAGACCAGGAGGGAGTTCAGCGGAGATTATACGTTTGTGATTTTCCCTTTAGTAAAAATACTTAAGAAATCCCCTAAAGAAATAGGTGAGTCACTGGGAATTTGGATGCTAAGCAATGAAAAAAAAATACTGAGTTATGAAATAGTCCATGGTTTTATAAATTTTACTTTTTCTGACGAATTTTGGAATGACATTTTTGAAAATATTATTGGGCAAAAGGATTATGGTTACCGCCAGCCAAACGGTCTCAAAGTGATGGTGGAGTTTTCTTCGCCAAATACAAATAAACCACTACATCTGGGCCATATCAGAAATATACTTTTAGGATGGTCGTGCAGCAAAATTCTGGAAGCCAACGGCTATCAAGTCATAAAGACACAGGTGATTAACGACAGAGGCATTGCAGTATGTAAAAGCATGCTGGCCTGGAAAAAATTTGGACAAGGTAAATCTCCAAAATCTACTGGCATAAAAGGAGACCACTTCGTAGGTGATTATTATGTGCTTTTTGAAAAAGAATTTGTTTTGGAATACGAAAATTTTCAGAAATCTGAAGAGGGTATAGCACTTTATGAATCCAATAAAAAGGTAGCGGCTGACCCGACGATTTTTTTTAAGGAATACAAGAACAAGTACTTTAATGAATACAGCGTGCTTGGGGCAGAAGCAAAAAGAATGCTACTGGCATGGGAAGCAGGAGACCCTGACACTATTGCGCTATGGAAACAGATGAATCAATGGGTTTATGATGGCTTTATGATTACTTATAATGCACTAGGTGTTAGTTATGACACACTTTATTACGAATCTGAGACTTATCTTTTAGGGAAGAGAGCAGTTGACGATGGGTTGGCAAAAGGAGTATTTTATCGCGAAGGAGATGGAAGTGTATGGGTAGACCTATCAGATGCAGGTATGGATAAAAAGATAGTCTTGCGAAGTGATGGAACAGCAGTCTATATGACCCAGGACATAGGTACAGCACAGCAAAGATACGTTGATTTTGGTATAAACAGAATGGTTTATACTGTAGCTGACGAGCAGGATTACCATTTTAAAGTTTTATTTGAAATTCTTAAGAGACTAGGAGAGCCTTTTGCAGAAGGTCTGCATCACCTGTCATATGGAATGATCGACCTGCCTACCGGTAAAATGAAATCAAGAGAAGGAACGGTAGTAGATGCGGATGATCTTATCCTGGAAGTCATTCAGGAAGCCAGAGATATGTCTGCTGAAAGAGGAGAAATTGCAGTCATGACTGTAGAGCAACAACAAAATATACTGAGACAGATAGGAATGGGGGCACTTAAATTTTTCATTATAAAAGTGCAACATCAAAAAAGAATGATATTTGACCCTAAAGAGTCAGTTGATATGCAGGGTCAAACCGGCCCGTACATTCAGAATGCATATGTCAGAATTCAATCTGTAAAAAGAAAAGCAACTGAATTGAACCGTATTGATTTTAATGAATACATGGGTTATGAAGAACAAGAAAAATCTTTGTTAAAACATTTAATAAATTTTCCGCGTGTAGTCGAGGAAGCTGGTGAAAACTATGATCCTTCGTCCATTGCCAATTATGCATATTTATTGGCTAAGGATTTTCACAGATTTTACCACGATGTCCGAATACTTAATGCCGAGTCGGAATCAGCAAAATCTTTCAGAATAATTCTGAGTGATGAAGTAGGCAAAGTATTATTTAAAGCTTTTGATTTACTGGGAATAGAAATGCCAGAAAGAATGTAGAATCAGTGATTAATAATAAAATTATAATGGTTGACTTTTTTTTAAAATGAAAGTTTTCCATAAATCGAACGTTAATATCAAAAAATGTCTGAAGAAAAAAGAGAATCACTCAACTTTATCGAGCAAATCATCGAAGATGATCTTAAAGCCGGTAAACATAACGGGCGTATTCTTACCCGTTTTCCACCCGAACCCAATGGATATCTTCATATCGGGCATGCCAAAGCCATCTGTATCAATTTTGAAACTTCAAAAAAATATGGTGGTAGTACAAATCTGAGATTTGACGATACTAATCCCAGTACTGAAGAAACAGCATATGTTAATAGCATTCAGGAGGACATCAAATGGCTGGGATTTGAATGGAACGATGATCCTGTTTATGCATCTGATTACTTTGTTAAATTGTACGACTTTGCCGTAATCCTGATCAAAAAAGGACTCGCATATGTGGATGATAGTACGCCCGAGGCGATAGCATCCTTGAAAGGGAGCCCTTCAGAACCAGGCAAAGATAGTCCCTACAAGGCAAGAAGTATCCATGAAAATATTGCGCTTTTTGAACGAATGAAAAATGGTGAATTTCAGGATGGTTCGAGAGTATTGCGTGCAAATGTGGATATGACATCGCCCAATATGCTGATGCGAGACCCAATTATCTATAGGATTAAAAAAGAGCACCACCATCGCACTGGCAATGACTGGTGTATATATCCTATGTACGACTTTGCTCATGGACAATCAGATTCCATTGAAGGTATTACACATTCATTGTGCTCACTTGAGTTTATCCATCATCGTCCATTGTATGACTGGTTCATTGAAAAACTTGAAATATTCCCGTCACGTCAGATTGAATTTGCGCGCATGAATGTTGAATTTATGATCACATCAAAACGTAAGCTACTGCGGTTGGTTAATGAAAATTTTGTAACCGGTTGGGATGACCCTCGTATGCCTACCATTTCTGGAATGAGAAGAAGGGGTTATCCTTCAGCTGCCATAAGGACTTTTTGTGACAAGGCAGGCGTAGCCAAAAGAGAAAATACCATCGAGATCAATCTCCTGGAGGCCTGCGTGCGTGAGGAACTGAATAGAACAGCCGATAGAGCAATGGTGGTTCTCAACCCGGTAAAGGTCATCATCACAAACTATCCTGAAAGTAAGATAGAAAAATTGATATCTGAAAACAACCCTGAAGATACAACGGCAGGTACTCGAGAAATTTCATTCAGCAGAGAATTGTACATTGAACGTGAGGATTTTATGGAAAATGCACCGCCTAAATATTTTAGAATGACTCCCGGAACCGATGTTAGGTTAAAAAATGCTTATATACTTCACTGTACAGGCATAGA
Source organism: Saprospiraceae bacterium (assembly GCA_043748345.1). Classification (GTDB taxonomy): domain Bacteria; phylum Bacteroidota; class Bacteroidia; order Chitinophagales; family Saprospiraceae; genus OLB9. The sequence continues at coordinate 19,857 of JAYTNJ010000179.1, read as the reverse complement.
CAAAGATGCGAATGGAGAAGTGCAGACGATATACGTAACTTATTACCCTGACAGTAAATCAGGCGAAGATACATCCGGCATTAAACCCAAAGGTACACTACATTGGGTATGTGCTATCAATTCAAAATCATGTGAAATCAGATTATACGACAGATTATTTACTAAACCGGATCCTACTGAAGATGATGAAAAGGATTTTTTAGAATATTATAATGTCGAATCATTAAAAGTAATCCGAAACGCTATCATGGAATCGGGTCTGGCCGCAACTGTGCCTGGAAAACAATTTCAGTTTTTGCGCCAAGGTTATTTTTGTACGGATACAGAGAGCACTCCTGAAAAAATAATATTTAACAGGACAGTGGGTTTGAAAGACAGTTATGCTAAGGAAGTAAAGAAAAATTAATCCACATTTGCCAGGATTAAAGGGCGTGACAATGTTTCTTCAAGTGAGATAAAAGTTTCAGTGCGCTGAATGCCTTTGATATTCTGGAGTTTTTTGGAGAGTATATCGCGCAGATGCTCAGTATCTTTACAGATAATTTTAGCAAATATGCTATAATTGCCGGTGGTATAATGTGCATCAACGACTTCAGGTATTTTTTTGAGTTCAGCTTTTACAGACTCGTACATATTGGATTTTTCAAGATAAATACCTAAAAATGCAGTGATGTCAAAACCAAGATTATTATAATTCAAATCAGCTCTGACAGCTTTTATGAGTTTTGAATCTGTAAGTTTTTTGACCCTCACATGGACAGTGCCTGGGGAAACAAATAGTTTTTTACCGATTTCTGCATAAGAAAGTTTTGCATCTATGGCAAGAATTGATAAAATTTTGGAATCAATTTCATCCAGTTCGATGTGCTTCTTTTTAGAAATCATGCGGTATTTTTGTACAAATGTAAGATATTATTCAGCAAATGGCCGTTAATTTATAAATTGTTTAATCAATATACAAATACATTGGAATACACAAAATGATTTTTTTCGAAAACAAAAGATTATCTGAAACTATTAATACCTGTTTAAAAAATTTGGCAGGAAATGTGCAATATTAAAATCGTAGTTAAATAATTATAGCCTATTACTTTGGATCAGCAAGAAAAATCAAAATACAAAATTATTCAGCCTTTAATGCTTTCAGCTTGCATTGCTGTAGGTATGATGGTAGGATTTAAGATGAATGACAAGCCTGAAAATTCATTAGTCAGCATAGAAGATTACCCGACAGAGGGCCAGATGATGACCGGAAGGGTTGAAGAGCTAATACGATTTATTGAAAATAAATATGTTGATAAAGTCGACGGTCAACAATTAATATCAGAAGCTTTACATGGCGTTTTTTCCGTATTGGATCCGCACTCTGTTTATCTTACACCAGACGATACAGAAAATGTAAACGATCAGATGGATGGCGTATACAATGGTATAGGTATAGAAAATTACATGATAGACGATACAGTGCATATAAGTAATGTCTTAAAAAATACACCTGCAGAAAAATCAGGTCTTAAGGCATTTGACAGAATTCTTTCTATTGATGGCAAAAATGTGGCCGGCAAAAAAATAGACTATGGAGAAATAAGAACCATGTTGAAAAAAGATGTCGGAAGTGTAGTAAAACTAGAAGTCCTTAGAAAGAGTAGGTTATTTCACATCAGTTTGATGGTAGGTAAGGTAGAAGTCAGGACGGTAAATTCAGTTTTGCTAAAGGATATTAATACAGTATTAATAAAAATAGATCGTTTTGGCGAGAACACATATCGCGAGTTTATGGATGATGTTGAAAAACATTTTACCGAAAATAACGCAAAGCACCTTATCCTGGATCTTCGGGATAATCCCGGTGGATTTTTGCCTGAAGCGACAAACATACTTTGTCAGATATTTGCTGAAAAAGACAGATTACTACTATATACAGAGGGAAGAAATAATAAAAAAAACGAGTATAAAACCAATGGTAAAAGGTTTTTTGACATTGATCAAGTCGTGGTTCTTATAGATGAAAATTCAGCTTCAGCCAGTGAGATCATTGCAGGAGCTATTCAAGACTGGGACAGAGGCTTGATTATAGGACGAAGATCCTATGGCAAAGGATTGGTGCAGGAGCAATATAATTTAACGAACGGTGGCGCGATAAGGCTGACCGTGGCTAGGTATTATACACCTTCAGGGAGGTCAATACAAAGAGACTATTCAGACAGAGTTGTATATGAAGCTGATTATCAGGATAGGTATCAAAATGGTGATCTGTTCAATAAAGACAGCACTTTGATAAAAAATGGCGGTAAATATTTCACTCAGATTTTAAAAAGAGAAGTTGCAGGGTCCGGTGGTATATCACCGGACGTTTTTATTGCTATGGATACTATATTTCGGGATGAGTATTATTTTTCTGTGAGTTATTTATTGCCAGAGTTTGCATTTAGATATGCTTCTAAATATCAGAATAATGTACCTAAAGATCAAAAGTCATTTGCGGCCTGGCAATTGCCCGACTTAGCATACGTTGAATTTAAATCTTTTCTCAAGTATCATGCTGAGAACGAAGCTGCCATAAGTGCCCAATCATTCGGAAGGCTAAAAAAGGAAATCAAAAACCAAATTGGAAAATATCTTTTCAATCGAAATGGCATTTCATCAGAACCTGAAAATGATATATTTATATCTGAAGCCATACAGGTAATAAAAAATAAAAAGACAGCATCAGACTTTTTACTTAAAGTCAATTAAAAAATAAATTTTGGCTATTTTAAGAAGATTCACACATACACTCCGGAATCAGAGAGGACTAATGTCTAGATTTTTTTATAATATGGTAACTGGCGATGAGTACTAAAGAATAAAAATAAACGTGATAATTTTTATAGAATCTTATAGTTTGCAAACAATGATAAAAAATTAATTTCGTTTTATCTAAAATCAAAACATTTATGTCAAAAGTAAATCAATTTCTAATTTTTGGAATCTTATTTTTTATGTTGTCGTGTAGCAAGGATGAAACTTCAAATACAAATAATTCATTGGATTGTTCTGCAAATAAACCCACTTACAAAAACGATATTGCAAGTATCCTGAATAGTTCATGTGCCCTGTCTGGATGTCATTCAGCAGCATCAAAATCAGCAGGATTTGACTTGAGCACATTTAGCGGGGCAAAAAGTGCTTCAGGTTCAGGAAGTTTTTTGAAATCAATAAAACACGAAAGTGGATCCAGCAAAATGCCTCAAGGGGGTAGTAAACTTCCCGATGCTACTATCACAAAAATAGAATGCTGGATCAAAAACGGTACACCTGAATAAGCTGAGTTTTTTTAGGGCTAACACCGGCCAGGTTTTTTTTAATGTATTTTAACTATTTACTGATTCTATTTGTTATGAGGTGATGAAGTATTTTCCAAAATAATCTAAACTCCTTTACCATGAAAACGTACAAGTTATTTTTTGTCTTATTGTTTTGTCATGTAATTTCTATTGGTTCGGCACAAACTGATGATCAGGTCAAACTGGATAATTTAAAATATTATCTTTCAGTCGTAAAGGAATATGCACAATCCATGCGATATTATACTGATTCGGTAAAAATTATAAGTTTATTGGATCAGATGGATGTACTTACTACATCACTTGATGGGGAAATAAATAGTATTGTAATTCCTGAATTAATAATGGAAGAGGAAGTAACTATGGTGGATACTATATCTGAAGTAGTAACTGAAAGTAAAATAGAGTCAATGGATGACTACACTGGCCCTGATAAAACTGCAGACACGAGTAAAGAAGCTGGTGAAGAAAGTGAAAACGGAGGCATTGGTATTTCTAAATTTATGCCATTTAAAAAGAAATTTAATACCAGTTTCAAAATTCAGTTTGGCATTAATTCTATACATCGAGGCATCGAACCGGGATCTGGTGTACTATCACCGGATATCAATACTGCAGGATCTTGGTATTGGGATTTTTCTTTGGTAAGAAAAGCAAGACTGGGAGGTAAAAGCAGTAAAATTGCACTGAGTTATGGACTGAGTTTTCTAAAAAACAGATTTGCAATAGAAAATGATATGAGACTTACTACTAACAGTACGGGTAAGCCGGAATTCATAATAGTTCAGGACCTTAAAGACAATCCCAAAATAAATGTTGGGTATCTGAATATACCTCTTTCACTAAGTTTTGCCTTATCAAAAAAGTCGAAATTTGAAGCAGGTGGATATATAGGTTACAGAATTCATACTGTGCAAAAAATGAACCTTAAGAAAAATAATGAACGTATTAATGAGCACCGCATGGCAGGATATTATCTGAACAACTGGGTTTATGGAGCGACAGCTTCACTGGATATATCCGGATTTGACATCATTTTCAGGTATAATATGTCTAAACTTTTTAATGATAGTTCAAGACATGATTTTAATACATGGATGATCGGAACATCAATCAGTCTTTTTTAGAAAGGCTTCACTCATAGTTCATTGTAGCTATTTGCAATTGCTACATTCTTCATGGCGATACATTTTTATAAATAATTGGTATAGTTTATGCCGTTTCATACTTTTGAGTATATATATGCATCTAAAAAGTTATTGTATCAGATGGTACTTTTTGGAATTCAATTTATAAAGTGAAAAATAATTTTTGGCATAAAATTATGCAAACTGAAGGTTAATATTCAGAAAAAAGATGTCGCTTTTTAGTAAAGGAAATCATTGGAAGATCGTATTAATGGGACTGGGTGCTGCTATATTGGTAGCAACTATCCTGTATTCCAATTATTTGGCTGAAAAGTTAAGACAGAACGAAGCTAAAAATATAGTTCTCTATAAACAAGCTGTCCAAGGATTAGTACAGTTAAGTGTGAAGCAGCAGTTTGATGAGAATTATTTGGTATTTCTTAATGCGGTCCGTGATTCTTTTCCACTTCCTGTCATAGCTGAAGACGAAACGGGTTTACTTGAGGGATTAAATTTTAGCAATTCAGAATTAAATGATCAAAAATTTCTCAATAGAAAGAAAAAAGAATTTCTGGCTTCAGGTGAAATACCGATTTCAGGACCAGCCGGATATGCAACCTTCATTTACTGTTTTAACTCTCCATTGCTTAATTATATCAAACTATTTCCAATAGTGCAGGGATTGCTCGTCGGACTTTATATTGCACTAGGGTATTTTCTTTTCAGTTCGTCAAAAAGGGCCGAACAAAACAGAGTCTGGGCGGGAATGGCCAAAGAAACTGCCCATCAGCTGGGTACACCGATTAGTGCTATAATTGGGTGGATTGAATATCTTCGCGATAGCTTGAAGGATGATCCTGCACATCTCGAAGTACTGAGTGAGCTTAATAAAGATGTGGATCGCCTTGAACTGGTAGCTGACAGGTTTTCTAAAATAGGATCGGAGCCTGTACTTCAGGATGCAGATATATATGCTGAGTTGACAGATGTAAAAGAGTATTTGCAGAGACGCTCCCCTCGCAAGGTTTTGTTTCAGTTCGACCCTCCGGAAGGAGAAATCAGGGCTTTGATCAATAAACATCTTTTTGCTTGGGTCATAGAAAACCTGGTACGCAACTCTCTTGATGCTATGGATGGCAAGGGCAAAATCTCATGCAAGGTCTATAAACAGAATAATTATGTTTGTATAGATCTGAGCGATACAGGACATGGCATACCTTCCGGTAAATTTAAATCAATTTTTTATCCAGGCTATTCGACCAAAAAAAGGGGTTGGGGGCTTGGTCTTTCATTGGCCAAACGTATCATAGAAGAGTATCATAAGGGAAAAATATTTGTAAAGTCATCAAAACCTGATGAAGAAACTACATTTTCTATAGTGCTGCCACTTACAGCATCGCATCATTAAACAGCATCAGCCTTCGTATTCTATCTCCATCAACGTCCTGAAAGCTACATATCTGTTCGAGTACCGATCACTATGTTCCTTTTGCAATTTTTTAGCATAATTTTCCTGATAGGCGTGAAAAGACACCATATCAGCGGCTATATACTGAATAGCAAACCCCACTCCATGCTCATCATCATCTCCAATGATCCGCGTAAGTCTAAATGATTCAAAACAGCCTGTAATCATAAAATCAGGTATGTGGGTGGATTTCATCCAATTCAACCATTCTTCTTGAAGTGATGACTCGATTTTTATAGTGATATTATAAAGGACCTTCATATATTACTATAACACATCACCACGCAATACCCTGAATCTTTTTCTAGCCTCGGCAGCAAAAGTACTGCTGCCATAATCAATAAAAATTTTCTCATAGAGTGATTTCGCTTTTTCAAGTTCATTGAGTTTGGTCTCATAAAGTTCTGCCAGTTCAAAAAGAGCATTATCGGCCCTGATCTCTTCCGAATATTTTTCAATGATCGTATTGTACATTGATATCATATCTTCAGTCTTTCGCAATTTCCTGAATATCTGAGCTTTGGTGTATAATACATCATCATCCAGGCTATGTTCGGGGAAAATAATTTTAATAGAATCAAGCTTTTGCAATGCTTCTGTAAATTTGTTTTGAAATGTCAGTAAATCAGCTTGAGCATACATTTGCAAAGTAACTTCTGTCGTATCCATACCCAGATTGTCGAGGATAAATACTGACATATCTATGGCATCGTTGGATATAAGCTTGGAAGTAGCGCCTTTCAGGATTTTAAATTGTTCCTGTGCCCATTCAAAATCTCCGGTGTAGTAAGATAGTTTGGCGTTGCGGTATCGGGCATATTCGCCTACCTGTCCTTCTTTAAAGTCTTTGTCCACCTGACTGAACAGCAGGCTGGCTTCCCATCTGTCACCACTCATCAGATAGTAGTCTCCCAATGCCAGTTTTGCTTTTGCCACTGATTCAGGAGGCAGACCCCCAAACTGCCTTAACTCTTCGAGTATCATGATGGCGGTATCGAGCTCGTTGACATAAAGTGCTTCAAACTCTGCAAATTCCTGCATCAGGGGCGCCGTTTGTGTATTTCTCCCCAACTCATCGAGGAAAGAAATGTATTCTGTTTTCAGTGTCAGAAGGTCTTCCCGGGAATAATTAAAATTTTCAGTGACTTTAGCTTTTTTACTGTTGAGAAGACCCCTTTTGGAGTCCAGATAGTAGCTGGTATTACGACCGTGATTGGTGACTATATAATTAAAAGCTTCTATAGCTATTTGGTAATCTTTATCCTTAAATGCGATTTCTGCCAGATTAAATACCCTGCTGCCGTTCTCTTCAAACTGACGGTCGAGCGCTCTTGCCTGGCGCAAAGCTTTGTCATATTCCTTTTTTTGAGTAAAAGTCCATTGCAGAAGCTCTCCATAATGGGGTATTATGGCTTTTTCCTGAATTTTCTGATATAACTGACGTTGCAGTTCTGCGTAATCATCTTCAGACAAAAATCGTTGAAGACTGGTTTGTACATTGATACTGGATGGTTCTCTTTCGGCAGTGATCAGGTAGTATTTGATCATGTTTTTGACATCACCCTGTCTCCTATATAGGTCAGCAAGATTATAAACGTACAGGTTTTCGACATTGGATATCTTTTCGCCTTTCAGGTAAGTCTCTATTGCCAGATCGTATTTAGCAAGATTTGAAAAAGAGTTAGCGAGATTTGTGATATTGGATGGATCCGGATCGAGTTTGTCTATGGCTTTGCGATATTCTGTTTTGGCTTTATCGGGAAAACCTTGTCTTTCGAGCAGACTGCCGTAAGTGACGAGCAGCGAAACGTCGGATGGTGCTTTTTTGAGTTCTGACTGAATTATTTTACCTGCATTTTCGTAATCTCTGAGGTCTAGTAGGCATTGAATATACCAATTGAAGTATGACTTATTTTTAGGATTTTCTTTGTATAATGATTCATAGATCTCGGCTGCTTTTTCGTATTCGCCTGAGTTGTAATACTCTACGGCAAGGCGATATTTTTGCTGTGCAAAACTGGTATTTATGGATACTTGGATAATAAAAATTAACCATATAAATTTACAAATGCTTTTCATTATTTTAACACATATCTAGAAGTCAAAGATATAAGTATAACGTTAATAATTTTAGATTGTTATTGCATTTCAACAAAAAGAAACCATACTAACGGCTAACCTTACAGATATTATTCAATAACCAAAGGAAATCATTATAATCACCATCCCGGTATCAGATTCAATCCAAACCTGAATTTTGATCCTTCCAGCAAGGGCATCGCATAGTACGGCTCTACAATCAGCGCTCCAAAAAGATTCAGACGCATCGAGACACCTACTGTGGTGATAAATGTAGGTTTTGCAGTTTTAGTTTCGTACAGCGGGCGCCCATTTTGATCCAGGATAATATTACCGCTTTCGTCCCGCTGGATAAAATCCGAAACTTTGCCATCTGAAAAATCTGTAAATTTATCAAATGTTACACCGGAATCCACAAATAGGTTAAGATCAGTGAGTAAAAATGAAGAAGGGATCAGTGATAATCTTTTTGGTCCTGTAAATGGAAGCCTGATCTCAAAACTGGCCAGCATCATTTTTGACCCAACGAGCTGGCTGAATGTAAGACCGAGAGATTCCACATCATTATTGAGAATGGATCCGAGGCCTCTTACGAAGCCCATATTCCCCAAGTATAATGGATACACGCTATTAGTTTGTTTTTCCCATCTGAGATAAGAAGTACCTCTGAAAGCAAAACTGACAGGTTTCATCCAGATGTATTTACGGCCATCGGCCAGAAAGCCGGTATAATTGTCATTGCCCACATATTGCTCCACACTCAATCTGAATCTATGTCCTGCCAGAGGAGCCGTCAATCCAAAATAGGAATTATCTCCTACAAAAGCGACGTTAGCATTTGCTCCGGTTCCTTTTTTGATGGTATAAAACTGATCGAGAATCAGGGCATCTTCTGTGGGAATTCGCTGCCTGTCAGACGCTGCCAACTGATATCCTCTGAACTGATCACCAAAGTAGTAATCATTGTACTCATCCCATCTGAAACTGCGGTATGTACCTGCGATTCCCCCCTCAAGCCTCAGTGTGGAGCTGAATGGATAGTGTGCAAATACATTTAATCCCTGATCAAATATCCTGATAAGATTTGTAGTAGCTTTGAGTGCTGGAAACACAGTTCCGTTTTGATCTGTGACTGTGGACTGTTCCCAGTTCTGATATCCTAACCTGAGAGGTACATGACTGAGCCCCACCCCCCATGCCAGCTGGCTTTTACGATTGATGTAGCTGACCATACCGCCCATATCCAGTATCTCACCATTGAGAGCCACCTGAGAGTACAGCTGATGATTGCCCAGTAGATCACCGAAGAGCATATCTATACCACCCTGTAGTCCGGTAGCGTTGCGAAATGAATTGTTGTTGACACCAACACCAACACCTGCACCACCACCTATATAGTCGAGTTTAAAATTAGGTCTATAGGCAACTTTTTTTGCACCAGAGCTGGTAGCCAAAAGTTCCTTATCGGCATCTGCAAAGTTTGTCCCGACGATATCCTTTTTGCCCAATCCCGATACAGGCAGCATTCCCATAGTTTGGTCTATGGTTTTAGTATCTTCTACCCATTTATTAAGAAGCTCATCAGATGAAGCCTCGTATATGGTATATTTATTGTCAAAAAAGTGGGTATAAAGCACCCTGTCTTTTTTGGTAGCGGCAGTGATGGCAGGCGAACTACCCCCGATCCCGCTGATGCCTGTCAGAAGGTCTGTCATCTGATAAACTTTGCCTGTACTGCGGTCATACTTGTACATGTTGCGCATCCCATCGCGGTCACTGATAAAATAAAAATTGTCCTGATGATCAAAAACAGGATTGATATTGTCAGCTCCGTGAAAGAAGTCCAAAATTCTGATACTCCCTGACGGATATTCCATCTCAGCAATATCGTATGTATATTTACCATTGTACCTGCCATTGACCACACTATTTTTGTCATAACAGAAGATCAGTTTGCTACCGTCTGATGAGAAACTGGCCATATTTTCGCTATATATATCGTTGGTGAGTTGTGCGGCTTTTTTTGACTTTATATTAATGGAGTAAAGGTCTGTCTGTCCTTCCTTGAGTCCTGTGACTATGATATCCTTGCCGTTGGGATGATATATTGGATTGACAAAAGCATCCAGATTTGTTGCACTAATGGTTTGTAGTGTTTTTCCGTTGTCAGCATCCTTAATAACCAGAACATTTTTTCCTTTTTTAATGCCGACAAAAGCAAAATCTTTCCCATTGGGCGACCAGGCACCGGATGATTCGAGTACATTAATGTAATCCAGATCATTGGCCTGAGTCTGGTTGGTTATTTTTTTAATAATTTTTCCTTTGGATGCATCTGCCAGATAGAGATCGGTATTAAATACATCTTTTTCGGAAAGGAAGATAACATATTTGCCGTTTGGACTTAGAGCCGGAGATAGATTCATACGGCCACCATTTTCTTCGGATATCAGTTTTTTGCCCTGTGGTTTTTCTTTTCGTCCTTCCAGTACTTTGCTGTAATGAGTTTTCATGGCCGAATGCCACATACTGCTTACAGTCTTAGTATCGGTACGAAAAGCATCAACAAAACCCAACTCAAGTCCGAATTTGGCAGTACTTACAAACATTTGGTTTAGCTTATCGTCCCCATAATATCCACCTAAAAAAGCAAGCAAAGACTGACCATATCTGTAAGGAAAATATTTGTAATCATTCATTTTGCTGATTTCAGGTAAATGATTATTGATGATAGCGTCCCGCATCCACATAGCTGTAAAAGGGTCCTTGCGGCCTATAGAAAAATACTCAGCCATGCCCTCGACCATCCAGAGAGGAGTATTGGTAAGATTTTGCATTGATGTAGAGTCGCCATTTAGTATATTATTGTATTGGAATGCATGCACCATTTCATGAACTAAAACGTGATGTGTACTTTGCAGTGAAAATGAGACAGGCATAATAATACGATTTTTTAGTGCTTCTGTTACACCTCCCGTCCCGATACCTATATCACTTCCTATGGCATTGGTTTGCTGGAATTCAGCATGATTATTGTAAAAAATTATAGGGTTTTTGAATAGAATTTCTTTACCAAAGATTTTCCTGTGATTGTCATACCACTGCTCTGAAACTTTTGAAAGGTAGGTGACCATCTCTTCATTTTTCATATAATGATGTATCCTGAAATGCGGCGTCTCTATTACCTTGAAATCAAAGGTTCTGTACCTTGGTTTATTTCGACCGAAATACTGTCCGTAATTAGAACCTACAAGAGTCACCATACATAATAATGCCAGAATTAACTTTTTCATATTTTTCAGTTTAATATTCTTACTTATAACACATTAAGTCTAATAATTATCCTATAAAACATAATATTTATCAAAACATTAAGATATAAAAGGTATAAAATCGTTAACAATCATTTGCCCAAAGCAAAAAATGATATCAAATAGCCTGAATTCTAATCAAGGATTTATGATTGTGATCACACATGGCGATATTGTATTTTTGGTAAAAGTTATTACCTTTGGCTTTGATTTCAGACTTTTGATTCTTTTTTTTTTGAATCATTAGTACGCCACATTAAAATAATAAAGATAATGAAGAAATTGATTGCTTTTTTCATTCTGCAGTTGTTATGGTTTAACCATATCTCAGCTCAGGGCCTGGATTTCCTGCGAAGTACAGGAAAAATTTATTCTGTTGTGGCCGTTATATTAGTCATCTTTATCGGGATAGTTGTCTTTATGTTCCGGCTTGATAATAAACTAACCAAATTAGAAAAACAGATTAAAAATGAGCAGTAAACAAGCAAAATTTTTTGAAAGCGTTCAGCGTAATTTTGACCGCGCAGCCGCACACACCAATATCCATCCTGGATTATTGGCACAGATTAAGGTATGTAATGCTATTTATCAGATGAACTTTCCGGTGAAAATCGGAGATTCTTATCAGGTGATTGAAGCTTATCGGGTACAGCATTCCCACCACAGACTACCGACCAAAGGCGGTATTAGATTTAGCCATCTGGTAGACCAGGAAGAAGTGATGGCACTCGCTGCATTGATGACATATAAATGTGCAATAGTAGATGTGCCGTTTGGTGGTGCAAAAGGTGGGGTAAAAGTGAGCCCACGTGCATATAGTGAAGAAGAACTTGAAAGGATCACAAGAAGATACACAGTCGAATTGATCCGTAAAAATTTTATTGGGCCAAGCATTGATGTTCCTGCTCCTGATTATGGTACCGGCGAGAGAGAGATGGCATGGATACTCGATACGTACCAGACATTTAAGGGTGGAGAAATCGACGCTGCAGGATGCGTTACTGGCAAACCGGTAAGACAAAACGGTATAAGCGGAAGAACAGAAGCTACAGGGCGTGGAGTATTTTATGGATTGAGAGAAGTATATAATGATGAAAAACTTCTCAAAAGGATTGGCGCTACCAAAGGTATGGCTGGTAAAACAATGGTTATTCAGGGCATGGGTAATGTTGGATCTTATACTGGTTTGATTTCTCAACACGAAGGTGATGTCAAGATTATAGGTCTTTCAGAAATAGAAGGAACAGTGTATAGTGAAAAAGGCATCGATATGCAAACGGCTCTTGATTATAGAAAAGAACACGGAACATTATTGGGATTACCGGGCACGGTGACACTTCCCAATAGAGGTGACTGGGTAGGAATTGAGTGCGATATTCTGGTACCTGCTGCACTTGAATCAGTGATAACTGAAGAAAATGCCCACCTTGTCAAAGCAAAAGTCATAGGCGAAGCGGCCAATGGGCCTATAACATCTGAAGGGGCTGACATCATTATTAAAAATGGCAGTATTATTATTCCTGATATGTATCTAAATGCCGGTGGTGTTACAGTGTCATATTTTGAATGGTTAAAAAATCTTTCTCATATGAGATTTGGTAGAATGGATAAAAGATTTAATAACAATACCTACAATAATATAGTCACCACCATTGAAACGCTTACCGGAAAACGAGTAGGGGAGAAAGAAAAAGCATTTATCACCAGAGGAGCTGAAGAAATAGATCTAGTGAGATCCGGTCTGGAAGAAACTATGATCAGCTCATTCCATCAGATTATGGAAGTATATCACGGATATGAAAAAGTAAACAACCTCAGAGATGCAGCATTCATTACGGCACTTAATAAAGTAGCCGGTGACTATATGACACTGGGTGTATTTCCATAATTCCACCAATACAATTGAGAACGGTAGAGGGGCAACAGAAATGTTGCCCCTCTATGTTTTAATATGTTTGTATTTTTATAGTGATACCAGACAATAAAAATTCGTAATTTTGCGGTTCTAAAAATATAATTGAATTTTAAATGGCTAGAATCGAATTGTTGATGCCTAAAATGGGAGAAAGTATTACTGAAGCTACTATCTTAAAATGGGTAAAAAAAGTAGGTGACTTTGTCTCAGAAGATGAAACCTTGCTGGAAATAGCAACCGATAAAGTTGATTCAGAGATTCCATCCCCTGTGACGGGTACCGTTGCAGAAATATTATACAGTGAGGAGACCGTTGTAGAAATAGGAAAAGTAATTGCCATTATAAATACGGAAGGAGAAACATCAATTGCTGCAATACCTTCTGGAGCAGATGTTGAACCTGTTGTATTACCCTTACCGGAAGCAGCAGAGATAGCAAGAGAAGTTGAAGAAATTAAAAAAGAAGTGGCTGCGGTTATTCAGAATGGTGGTGGTGATGAGCAAAGGTTTTATTCTCCATTGGTAAAGAGTATAGCCAAAGAAGAGAAAATAAGTAATACTGAGCTTAACAGTATACCCGGTACCGGTGCAGCAGGAAGACTCACTAAGCAGGATTTAATGGCATATTTGGAAAACGGAAAGTCAATCGCAGATCCTTCTATAAAATCAAGTTCATTTGAAACTGAAGCTACTACACCTTCAGTCAAGTCAGCTTCAATAACCGGAAATGTGGACATCATAGAGATGGATAGAATGCGACGCCTTATAGCCGATCATATGGTAATGTCGAAACAAACGTCTCCTCATGTGACATCATTTGTAGAAACTGATGTTACCAATATGGTACTGTGGAGGGATAAAAACAAAAATAAATTCAAAGAAAAATATGGAGAGAACATAACATTTACCCCATTGTTTATAGATGCTGTAGTCAAAGCAATCAAAGACTATCCTATGGTCAATATCTCACTGGATGGTAATAAAATTATAGTAAAAAAAGATATCAATATTGGAATAGCTGCGGCTTTACCTTCAGGAAACCTGATAGTACCGGTGGTCCGAAATGCAGATATGCTGAGCCTTGCGGGTTTGGCCAAAAAAGTCAATGACCTGGCAGGCAGAGCCAGAGAGAACAAATTAAAACCTGACGAAATTAAAGATGGCACTTTTACGATCACAAATGTGGGCACTTTTGGAAATCTCATGGGTACACCTATTATTAATCAGCCACAAGTAGCTATTCTGGCAACAGGAGCTATTTGTAAAAAACCAGCGGTACTCGAAACAGAATATGGGGATATTATAGCCGTCCGACAGCTGATGTTTCTTTCATTATCTTATGATCATCGTATTGTAGACGGAGCATTGGGCGGAGCATTCCTAAAAAGGATATCTGATTATCTTGAAAAATTTAATCCGGATACTTCCATATGAAATTGAATAATTTTTTAATGATGATAACCAGCAATTAATCTTTCGGGTTGTATTTTCAAAAGTAGCACAAATGTTAACAAACGATGTGCTCAATTTAAGCAATGATGTTATTATTGAAAAAAAGGCAAGCGATAGTTTATATGCATATACCTTAGGTAGTTATCACACTTTTGAAGATGCTAAAAAAATGAAAAATTATCTTGCGACACGCGGATATGAACAAGCAGAAATAATCCCTTATTATAAAGGATCAACTGTGGTTAAAGATGATATTATATCACTTAAGCATGAGTACCCTGAACTAGATAAATACTTTAAAGATCCGATAAATTAGAGTCCCGAACAGTTATTGAACTGGCTACTATTGGTTCAGAATTTCGAAAATCCTGTCCAGTTCATCAAATGATTTGAATCCGGTTTTTTCTTCTTCTCCCCCTCTCAGTATTAAACCAAAACCTGGAAATACT
This sequence comes from Saprospiraceae bacterium, assembly GCA_043748345.1. Taxonomy (GTDB): domain Bacteria; phylum Bacteroidota; class Bacteroidia; order Chitinophagales; family Saprospiraceae; genus OLB9. The sequence continues at coordinate 4,731 of JAYTNJ010000179.1, read as the reverse complement.
GACGTAAGTCTGGTAAGATCTTTTGTTTCGAACGGTACATCAAGGAAAATAGTTTTATCACCGACCAGATTCCTTAATGAAGAAATTTCTGACTCGGATATGTGATTAAATCTTTTTTCTGATCTTAATACAGGATAATCTACGCCTGAAAAATCAGCATCTTCTATGTTTTCCAAAATAAAATCTTTAAAGACTGGGACACCAAAATTTTCATTATAAGTGGCAAATGCCCCGAAATGTAAAACCCGGCCTAAGCCACTACTGATCATATGATGAATGTCCGTTTCAGCTTGCCAGCCATCTAGTTCCAGTACAAATTCCGGTCCTTCCACCCATTGTCTGATTTCGTTTATTTTTGATACGGAACAGTATTTTTCAGTGTCCGGATTGCAGCAAAATCCGAGGTAGTCAGCACCGACGGCAGCAAAATATCTGGCATCTGTGAGATTATTTACATGACTGATTTTGACTTTAGTACTGAGCATTAGTTATTTTTGTGCAAAAGTAACAAGACTTATGGCTACAAAAAAGCCTGAAAAGGTGAAAGATCATCTTAGTTATCATTATTTTCAAAGAGTGTATGATGTGACATGCCTTATTCCAGCTGGGAGAGTCAGTACTTATGGCTCCATTGCTGACTTTCTGGCTTTGGGATCAGCGCGTATGGTGGGTTGGGCATTAAATAACTGTCACACAGCAGATTATAAAATTCCCGCACATCGGGTGGTAAACAGGCTGGGTGAATTATCCGGCCGGCTTCATTTTGCTACACCCACTTTAATGCAGGAAAGATTGGAATCTGAAGGAGTAAAGATACAGGATAATAAGGTAGTGAATATGGATGATGTTTTTTGGCACCCAAGGCTGTTGGAAGAATATTGAATTATTTTGTAGTATCACACAATAAATATCTGCAGAAATTTATTAATCATGATAAATAAAAGAAATCATGACTAAGAATATACTTTTTCTCTTTTTTTGTATTATGAGTTTTGCAGTGTCAGCTCAATCTCCGGTAGGAGTCTGGAAAAACCTGGACGACGAAGACGGAAAAGAAAAATCTCATATAGAGATATACCAGCAAAACGGTAAGCTCAGAGGTAAAGTCGTCAAACTTCTTCCGGCGGCTACTGTCACCAAATGTAATACCTGCAAAGGAGATAAAAAAGGTAAAGATTTGCTAGGTTTGGATATACTGTGGGATATGAAAGAAACAGGTAAAGTATGGGATGGTGGCCAGATATTGGATCCTAAAAATGGTAAGGAATACAATTGTAAAATTGAGTTTGACGGAACTGAAAAACTGAAAGTACGTGGGTATATCGGAGTATCAATCTTCGGCCGGACACAAGTATGGTATAAAGTAAAATAATTGGCATAATTCACAATAAAAAAGCATTTTCAACTGTTATATTTATAATCATTAACATTTTATTTCACGACAACCCATTTATATGATACACACCTACACTAATTCTCAAATTATTCAATTTATCTACAAAGAGCTCGATCTCTTCACGCGTCTTGAGATGGAATTTGCGATGGAAGATGATAGTACGTTGATGGATACTTATCAGGAATATCTTTTAGCAAGTCAATTGTTACCGGATGTTCATTTCACGCCCAGAACAAGCAGCATAGATAAAATACTTCAATACAGCCGTCAAGCCACTGTCTGAATCATTAAGATAACTGATAGGATTTTATTTTATAATCCTGTATTGATTAATATCAAGAAAATGCTCAGCAGGTGAGGCTGTCTTTAATGTGACAGACGATATTTTGTCATTCCGTATGCATTCTTCTCCCAACACAATATACTTTTCAGGTACCATGTTTGCGTATAACATGTGAGCAGGAAGTTTTGCTTCAGATTTGAGTGTGTTAAACAGGTACACAGCCAGCAGACAGTATGAAGTAGTGGCAAGGTATAGTTTGGTGGTATTTGTTGATTTTTGGTCAGTCGGCTCATATTCTTTTGCCGTCATAACAGGCCAATCATAATCATTTGCTCCGAATACTTTTGATTTGCCGGTTGATTTATAATATTTCGTAAATTCCTTTCTGATCTTTTTTTTATCCCGCATGATTTGTTTGTATTGATCGGATTGCAATACTTCCTTGTATTTCTTACCAAATTCATCTGTATATCCAAAAGTATAATTTCCCTTTTTATCTGCAATCACGAAGTTGACCATCTCTCCCGACCATCCGTAAGAATCTCTGTTGAACAGAATCGTACCTGATTTTTCGTCCACATAAATACTAAATTCTCCGGATCTGATGTGAGGTACTTCGGCCATATCATTGGTGAAAGTATAGGTTAATTTTTTTGAAAAAAAGTATTTTCCTCCCTTCGGGTTCCAGTTTTTATCCCTGCTGATTTTACCTGTTTGTGTATATGAAAGATTTCCCAGGAGTGTGGAAATGATTATGATAAAAAAGAGTTTTGTCGGCTTCACAATATTATTTCTATTCTACAAATATAACATCTTTTTCCGAGCTATTTTTTTCTTTTCAAACATTTAGAAAATTACTATTGACAATATCAAAAGGATCTTATATATTTGCCAGATTTATCGTCACAAAACTGACGGTTAAATCGACAATTTAATTTAAATTTCAAACAGTAATTCACAATCATAATGCATAATTTATCACAACCGTAATTCGACATTCATCATTCGGCATTCGGCACTCATAATTCGTAACTCGTAACTCGTCATTCAGGTGTTCGGTTGCTTGTAGTTCAAATCATTCGTCGTTAGTATGTATCTCAACTGTCACTCCTACTTCAGTCTCCGCTACGGCACCTTCGCTCCCGAAGACTTGCCCGGCATCGCTAAGTCTTATGGTGTACAGAGCCTAGTCATGTCCGATAACAACAATACATCTGCTGCCTTCCAGTTTGTCAAAGCGTGTCGAGAAGCAGATATCAAACCTATCCTTGGCATCGAGTTCAGGCAAGATGGTGATTTTTTGTACCTCGGTATTGCCAAAAATGATGAAGGGTGGCGAGAGCTATGTTCCCTTCTCACCGAGTCTTCGCTCACAGGCGAACCGCTTCCCAAGGAAGCACCAGAACTAAAGCATTGTTACATCATCTACCGTAAGCTACCCAAAGGCGTGGAGCTCCTCCGTGCATACGAGTACGCAGGCGTCAGACCCGAAGAAGTCAATCATCTCTACTCATCGTATCTCAAAAGTTATCCTGACAAACTCGTCATCTTCAGCCCTGTGACCTTTGCAGATCAGGATGGATTTAAGGCACATAAACTACTCCGATGTATAGATCTGAATATCGTTATCGGCAAGCTAGATCCTAAAGATTGTGCCAAATCATCCGAGATATTTTACCCAAAAGGTCATCTCGAAAATGTATTTCAACAGTATCCGCACATCATCGCCAATACGCAGCATATTCTGGATAATTGTCATACAGAAATGGAAGCAAGCAAACTGCACAATCGCCGTACCTTCACCGGAGATGCAGCTGATGATTTCAAACTCCTCACCAAACTCGCAGTAAGTGGTTGCAAGCGCCGGTTTGGAGATAAAAACAAAAGGGCAACAGAACGGACACTCCGGGAGCTGAAGGTCATCCAGCAGATGGGATTTTGTGCCTACTTTCTTATCACTTGGGATATCGTACGGTATGCACATTCGGTAGGCTACTTTCATGTAGGTCGTGGATCGGGAGCCAACTCTATCGTAGCATACAATCTTAATATCACAGACGTAGATCCGCTGGAACTCGACCTGTATTTTGAACGATTTATCAATCCGCATCGATCGTCACCACCCGATTTTGACATCGATTTCTCATGGAATAATCGAGATGATGTCACCGACTACATCTTCAAGCGGTATGGTAAAGAAAATACCGCACTACTAGCTACCTACAATACCTTTAAAGGCAAATCCATCATCCGTGAACTCGGCAAAGTCCTCGGTCTCCCAAAAGGGGACATTGATACGATCGTAGACGAGCCTATGGCGACAGACAAGCACCACCCTTTTGCCAAACATATCTTTAAGTACGGCAAGATGATCGAAAAATTTCCCAATTATCTCTCCATCCATGCAGGCGGGATCCTGATAAGTGAAAAACCACTCAACTACCACACAGCCCTCCAGATGATGCCCAAAGGATTTCCGGTTGTCCACTTCGATATGTACGGTGCCGAAGATCTGGAGTACCACAAGTATGACGTACTATCACAGCGTGGACTCGGACACATCAAAGATGCCGTAGATCTCGTCAAACAAAATCAGGGCAAGGCTATCGACGTACACAAAGTCGCACAGATCAAAGAAGATCCTAGTGTCAAGGCACAACTTCGCTCCGGTCACTGTATCGGTTGCTTCTACATAGAGTCTCCAGCTATGCGTGGTCTGCTCCACAAGTTGCGGTGCGATAATTATATACATCTCGTAGCGGCCAGCTCGATCATCCGTCCCGGCGTGGCGCAGTCGGGCATGATGCGCGAGTATATCCAGCGGTTTCACAAGCCGGATAGCTATACTTATCTGCATCCGGTGTTTGAAGAGCATCTCGGCGAGACCTATGGCGTCATGGTGTATCAGGAAGATGTCATGAAGATTGTCCACCATTTTTCGGGTCTCGATCTCGATGAGTCGGATGTGTTGCGGCGTATCATGACCGGCAAAAAGAAGAGTTCGGATACCTTCTATCGATTGCAAGAGAAGTATTTTAAAAACTGCAAAGAG
>JAYTNJ010000178.1:0-3819 GCA_043748345.1 Saprospiraceae bacterium | reverse complement strand
TTGCCAGCCCCCCCTTTCTTACTTCGTTTCGGCTACGCCTTCACTCCGTAAGAAAGGGGGGGCTGGTGCCCCCAACAACCTAGTGAAACTAGACAGGTAATGATGTTTCAGGTCTTACAGTAAAAGCATCAGTTCGTCTTTTTTATTTAGGATGTCTTAAAGTATTATATTGAGCGATGCATAATTCTCCACTGGTATGCAAAGTGCATCAAATACTTGGTTTAATTGTGGTGCTATCAATTGGCAGTGAGATTTTTTGTATTAATATAATGAATGATAGAGCGACGGATAGGCTATTTTTTATCGTTTAACATTTGCTCTGAATGATGCTTCAATGACACATCACCGGATTCCTGAGCGCTTCAAAGAAGTCAAGCTCTAGGGGTAATTTTGACATCAGTCCCCTGTAGATCAAATAGACACCCATGACTAATGTGATGATCGGATAGAGTCGCTTCAGTGAAACGCGTAGCTTTTGACTTACTGCCTGATGACCTAACGTCACACCTATCATAGCCGGAAAAGTGCCCAGACTAAAAAAAAGCATGAAGCCTACACTACCCCAGATATTACTTAGTGATATAGCTCCAGCAATGGCGATGTACACCAATCCACAAGGAAGAAAACCATTAATAGTACCCAAATATAGTGACGGTACTTTTTCGCTTTTGCGGAGCAGGCCGAATAATTTTTGACTTATGGAAGTGTAAAATCTATTGATCGCCGGCAATTTTGATATCAAATGATCCGGATTGATAGAAAATAAAAAAAACAGGACCATCACCATACCCAGAACTATGGAAACACCATGCTGCACTCCGCCAAAGGATGCAGCACTACCCAATATCCCAAATAAGAGCCCAAGACTGACATAGCCGATGGTACGGCCGGTATTGTATTGTAAAGAAGAGAAAAATGCGGCTGAACCATGTACCTTTTTACTGGTATGCACGGCCAGAGCCAACGGACCGCACATGCCAATACAATGCAGGCTTCCAAAAAATCCAAGGGTAAATGCTATCCAATACAAGGCAATCTTTTAAATGATGATTTCTTCTTCCTGATAAAAGGTCTTTTCACCTCTTTTCCAGTCTATTTTTATTTTCCACCTGCCTGATTTTACTTTATCTACAGGAAGTTTATATACGGCTTGTTTTCCTAAATTAAAATCATAGTTAACATCAGACTTGTTAGAATATGGATTGAAAAGCAGGATTTGACCTGAAGTCACAGAGACAGAATCAATAGGGAAGGTGAACAATACTTCTTTGGCTTCTTTGTTATATTCAGTTTTGACTTTGATGGCAAGATCAGCTGTATTTTGTTTTTTATCATAATGACTTTGATAGTTGATGTCTTCATCGTAGTAATTTTCCACCACCAGACTATCATGGACTTGAGTGGATTGGTAGAGGACAAATATTAACGTACCGACAAAAATTATAAAAAATATGGTAAGCCCCGTCGCCCAATTAAATTTCATTATTAATAATTTAAAAGTATGATAAATATATCCAGATGGTTACTGCCGTCGATACTAACACATGAGATCCTATTCGAGTTTAATATTACTTTATAGGGCCAAAGAATGTTGTCTTCACTTTTGTGATCAAAATGCCTTGCGAGTACACTCCTATGACTATCTTATTTTTACCGCTTTCCAGTTTTTCTTTAGGAATTTTGATAAATACTGCACCTTCTGACTTATTGTTTTTGCCTACGGAAGGTTTTATACCACCTATTATTTCAAAAGTACCGGATTCCGGCTCCATCATTTTAAACTCTACAGAAAGCGAGTCTGCTGTTTTATTTATCATCTGGTAATTATACAAGTTACTTATACTCCCATCTGCTTGTTCCTGAGCTAACAATCCACCAGTTCTTAAAAACAAAACTTCTACATCTGATCGTAAAGAAAATAAAACAACCTCAACAAGTATCAATACTAAAAGCACTGCCGAGTATGCAATAGTCCTGCCATTAAAGAGCTTATGTTGACCTTTTTCTATTCCTTCTAAACTGTCTAACCTTATGAGTCCTTTGGGCCTCTCCACTTTTTCCATGACCTCGTCACATGCATCCATACAAGCGGTACAGTTGACACACTCCAGCTGAGTTCCATTTCTGATGTCAATACCTGTAGGACAAACATGGATACAAAGTTTACAATCTATACAATCTCCCAGTTTGTTTTGGATTGATGCAACATAATCATCTGCTACATCGGTCATTACAGCTACAGGCTGTGCGATGGACTTATTTTTCTGAATTTTTCCTCTAGGTTCGCCGCGGACAAAATCATAAGCAACTACCAGAGATTTATTATCCAGCATTACACCCTGCAACCTTCCGTAAGGGCAGATAGTAGTGCATACTTGCTCACGCAACCGGGCAAAAACAATATAAAAAACAAACGAAAAAATAATCATAGCAATAAATCCCCCGGTATGTAAGGATATAGGTTCCTGTATAATTTTGATCACTTCATCCAGACCTATGATGTATGCCAGAAATGTATTGGATATCAATACCGCTATTCCAAAAAATATAGCTTGTTTACTGACTCTTTTGATTATTTTGTCTGTCGACCACGGAGCAGCGTCCAGTCGCTTTTGTGCATTATAATCCCCATCTATGACATACTCTATACGCCTGTATACCAATTCCATAAAAATGGTTTGAGGACATATCCAACCACAAAATAATCTTCCAAAAACAACTGTAAATAGAATGATAAATACCAAAAAAATAAGCATCGCGATAGCAAACAAATAGAAATCCTGTGGGCCGAAATGTAATCCAAACAGAATAAAATTTCTCTCCAGGACATTGACCAATATGAAAGGTTCGCCATTAACTTTTATAAATGGAAGACCAAACAAGATCACAAAATACAAGTATGACAACCACTTACGATAATTTGTAAATTTTCCAGCTGGTTTTTTTGGATAAACCCAGACGCGTTTTCCGCTTTTATCTACAGTCGATATTTGATCTCTAAACTGCTCACCATTCTGAATATTTTGATCTAAAGACATTGTTGACAAATTTTATAACAAAATTAAACCACTCTAAGGTTAAATAGTATAATTAGGGTTTCATTGAAAAATATTAACTCATATAAAAAAGATGGCAGGAAGTTATTTTGAAACTTCTCCCTGCCATCTAATAAATTGAATTTTTAGACACTTTTACTTTTTCATGTCTGCAGCAGGTGCTACAGCTGTACTATCTGCTGATTCTGAAACTGACCCCACTGCAGTACTGTCTTTTGCTGTCACAATACTTGCCGGATCATAGAGTTCACCTTGTGGTGCTTTTTGATTAGGTGGATTGGTGCCTTGCAATGACAGGATATAACTGGCTACTTTTTGCATGCCACCTGGCCTGAGTTGTGACTTCCAGGATATCATCCCCTTTTCCGGAACACCATATTTTATGGTAGAAAACAAATTATTGATACTGCCACCATGAATCCAGTACTTATCAGTAAAGTTAGGCCCTACAGTACCCTCACCGCCAGCACCATGGCAAACAAGGCAGTTGGCTGTATAAATTTCTTTACCTTCAGCCAGATCAGCTTCTTCAGTAAGTAATGTCACCGTTTTTTCATCAATTGCGTCTGCCTGGGTAGCAAGAAATTTTACTTTTTCGGCTTCACCCATTTCCATAGCCGCTATATATTCCTGCTCCTGACTAGGTCCTCTGTCTGATACATGATAGTACCAAAGATATACAGCCGCCCAGATAATGGTGCCATAAAACAACCATAACCACCAAGGTGGCAATGAGTTGTCCAACTCTCGAATACCGTCATAC
>JAYTNJ010000177.1:0-10839 GCA_043748345.1 Saprospiraceae bacterium | reverse complement strand
CAATGGTGGGGCAAAAAGATAGCAGAAAGCACGTTTATTTGATCTGCCCACGCGTCCTCTTAATTGATGGAGATCACTCATTCCAAACTGATGAGCATTATTGATAATCATCGTATTTGCATTAGGAATGTCAAGCCCAGTTTCAATGATATTGGTACAAACCAGTACATCAAATTTTCCGTCAATAAAACTCAACAATGTATTTTCAAGATCGTGAGATTCCATTTGACCATGTGCTGCAGCTACATCCACATCTGGACATAGTTTCTTTATCAAATCAGCGACTTCATACAGCGATTTCACTCGATTGTGTACAAAAAATACCTGACCACCTCTTTGTACTTCAAAATAGATAGCTTCTTTAATGAGTTCGTCGCTAAACACCCGCCGTTCAGTATAGATAGGCTGTCGGTTGGGTGGGGGAGTACGGATGATGGAAAGATCTCTGGCAGCCATAAGCGAAAACTGCAATGTACGAGGTATAGGTGTTGCAGTCAAGGTCAAAGTATCTACATTAACTTGAAGGCCACGAAGTTTTTCTTTAGCTGAAACGCCAAACTTCTGTTCTTCATCAATGATAAGCAAGCCCAAATCTTTAAATGTTAGACTCTTATTGAGCAAAGCATGTGTTCCAATAAGTATTTCTATTTTACCTTGTTTTACACCTTCAAATACTTCATTTTTTTCTTTCGTACTTCTAAACCTGTTAATGTACTCAACAGTTGCCCCGAATTCTTTTAATCTATCTGAAAAAGTTTTATAATGCTGTAATGCCAGAATAGTGGTTGGGACTAATATTGCCACTTGTTTACCGGCTACTACAGCTTTAAATGCCGCCCTGATAGCGATTTCTGTTTTGCCAAACCCAACATCACCACAGATTAAACGATCCATCGGATAGTCTTTTTCCATGTCTGTTTTTACATCCTGGGTTGCCGTTAATTGATCGGGAGTATCTTCATAAATAAATGAAGCTTCTAGTTCAGTCTGTAAATATCCGTCAGGTGGAAAAGAAAATCCTTTGGATGCTTTTCGTTTTGCATAAAGTTTAATTAACTCTTTAGCTATGTCCTTTACCTTTGCTTTTGTTTTTCTTTTTAGTGCTTTCCACGCATCTCCGCCTATTTTGTTGAGCTTTGGCTCTGTACCGTCTTTTCCAACATACCTTGCTATTTTGTGGAGAGAGCTTATTCCTACATATAAAATATCATTGTTTTGATAGATCAAACGAACGGATTCTTGTTTATGACCATTTATTTCGATAGTTTCTAATCCGGAATATTTTCCTATACCATGATCTATATGAGTAACAAAATCTCCAGGCTGAAGCTCTTTGAGCATTTTAAGGCTTATGGCCATATCTTCAGTAAAACCCTGCCGCAGTTTATATCTGTGAAACCTTTCAAAGATCTGATGATCAGTATAACATGCTACTTTATTACGACTATCAATAAAACCACTATGAACGGATTTATGTAATGGATGAAATTGCACTTTAACACCCATATCTTCAAAAATATTATAAAATCGCTCAATTTGCTTTACGTTATCGGTAAATATAAAATTGGTATATTCCTTTTTGGTGTTTTCGCGTAGGTTATCGATTAGCAGATTAAAGTTTTTATTAAAAGCTGGTTGAGCTGAAGCTTCAAACTTAATTATGTTATCAACTTTAAAATTTTGAGACTTAGATAAAACTAAAATATTAAAATCCGAAATTTCTTCTACTATCTTATTAGGATATATGAAAGCTCGTTCATTGAATATCTCTCGAAGTTCTTCCTCTGATTTTACCACCATACTATCTGCGTATGATTCTACTTTTTCAAAACATAATTGTAGTTTTTCAACCAACATATCAGGCTCTTTAAGCCATATACACGAGTCATTAGTGAAAACTTTAAAAATACTGATTTTCTGATCTTGCCTGAATTTATTATTTATATTTGGTATAATTGAAACCTTGCTGATAGTTTGAACGGATAATTGTGTTAAAGGATTAAATGTACGGATACTTTCTACTTCGACATCAAACATTTCAATTCTATAAGGCCATTCGTTTCCATAGCTAAAAATATCAATGATACCGCCCCTAATTGAAAATTGCCCCGGCTGGTAAACAAATTCTACTCTTTCAAATCCATACATTACCAATAACTCTATCATGGTATTGATATCCAGTGTGGCATTTTTTTCAATTTCAATCTTTTCTTTATCCAGCAAAGCAGGATCTACAGCTTTCTCAAAAATCGCTTCAGGGTATGAGATAAGAATTTGATTCCGACCCTTAGTCTGGTGGATTTTATTGATGGTTTCCGTCCGGATAAGTACATTGTTTTTATCTAGTTCATCGTACTGCATGGGGCGCTTAAAAGAATCAGGAAAAAAGTGAATATTTTTATTTTCCATGATAGATTGCAATGTATTCTGAATATACGCAGCTTCTTCTTTATCAGATGCTATATATATATGTGATCTGTTTTGACTGTAAAATGCTCCTGCTAAGGCAAAACAGTCCAATGCTCCAACCAAACCATGAAGATGAATTTGGACCGGAGATTCCGCGGACGTTAAAATATTGATTTCTTTTACATACCGGTCTTCCTCATAGAGTTTGACTAGTTCCCTGATATTGCTCACAGATGCAAAAGTATAAATAAATAATAAAATATCAACTAGTCAATAAATCTAAGACATTACTGAAAACAGAAAACAAATATTGACGGTAATTTTTTTAATGTAGAAATAAATCGGTCATCTTAACAAATGTAAAACAATTCTACCTTCTGTGTTAAACTCAATAGCCGGGGATGGCATTTTGAAAATATTCAGGCCTGAGCATAAGGTTCTTAGAAATGGGCTTTTAGGATTTAATTTTGCAAAATCTACATCAAGACTTAAAAAAAATTGTCGGTATCTAGGATAGGTCTCGTTGTTTAAGGCAAAGGAATAGTTATTTTCTATCCATGCGTTTTCAAATCCCCCATACAGATTTTCCGCACCAAGGCCAAAAGCTATATTTAGCCATTTTGGCCATCCGTTTCCTTTGGCCAAAAATGAGTTGACATTTACTGACGCCCAATAAGTCTGGGCGTTATAATCTTTCAGATATCGCTCAAAAAAGTTACTGCCGTACAGATTATTTGACCTGTTAAACAGACTGGAGCTTCCTGCTTTATCATCAGAATATATAGGAGATGGTGAATAATGTATTGGAATTGATGAAATTTTAATACTGATACGCTGTTCATTCCAGTATTTTTGTTGTAGTGCAAAAACTCCCGCCCCAGAAACATTAGCTACCATATCAGGAATAGAAAAACCCCATTTTGATGAAAACCCATCAAAGACTTCAACAGTAGTCTGAAATATCATACCACATACAAAGCCAGTCAGAATACTATTTTTTTTATTCATTCCTGTCCACACAGCCCCTTTATAGCAAAGCAAACTTTGGAAATATGCCGTCTGGATATGACCGGCTTTATCCATGTGATTCCATTCACCCCAATCATTAAAAAAGTGGAAAGGCTCTACATCAAACTTCTTGTACCAGGTATTATAAAGCCCAATAGCAAATGTCGTGCTGGCAATTGCCGCTATTCCTAGTGATGAATAGACACGCTTTTGATTTAAAGTATCAGAAGGTATAAAAAAAGACTGAGATGATATGAGATAATGTCCTAATAACATCAAAGCTATACATACGCATCTTTTCATCAGCAATTATTATATTCACAAAAGTATAATTTTTAGGTGATTAAGAAACGCATTCATGTTATAATAGTAAATATGAATAAGGCGATGGTGACATATATTTTAAAAATTAATGTTAAAATAAACGTATTTATTTAAATAATAAAAAAATGTACTATCTTTCGTCGTCGAATTAAATAAATATCGGGACTCATGCCGTTTAAAATACTTACATCATTTGCCTTATTTTTTTTCAGTTTAATTGTGGGTTTCTCACAGGAACTACATTATTCATATTATCACTTCACTCCTCTAAATGTAAATCCAGCAAACGCCGGGGCTTTTTCGGGTTCATACCGGATTAGTGGAATTTTCTCAGATAAACATTCTGCCATTACTGCTAAACCATTCCAAACCTTTACGTTATCCGCTGATGCTCCAATAGTTCGGGGAATTAGGAAGCAGGACTGGGTAGGGATAGGAATCGAAATGGACGTAGTAGGTAAATCAGGATTAAATCTGGATGCTTTAGATAAAACAGAATTTCCTGGAAATGCTTCATCATCGACACAAAGTTGGACATTTATGAAAATAGGGGCTGCTTACCATCTTTCACTTGACAAAAAACAAACTAACATTATTACATTGGGAGCTCAGTTTATCAATGGAAGCAGAGACTTTAACAGACTAAATCAGAAAGACGGCAGAGTAAATATTCAAACTGGCTTTCCTGATCTGGATATCGAACACTTTAATAAAGGAAATTCAGGGGCTTCAGGAGGTACTGCAGGAAGCAGTAATAGGGTGGACTACACTGCTTATAAAGACTTAAGTGTCGGTTTGCTTTATAATGCAAGAGGCAAAGATTCTGATTTGAGATTAGGATTTGCCATGGAAGGCTTATTAAACCCTGCTATCGGATTTAATAGCAAAGGAAATAATAAAGATTCTCTTGAGACAAAATATTTTGGACTAAACGTGCACGGAAGCTACGATATGACTTTGAATAAAAAAACTCATATTATTCCTTCATTGTATTATTATAGTCTTGGGCCAGCTAATGCTTTGAATATCAATACACATGTTTGGTATAAAGTAGATCCTGAAAAAGATTTTCGTGCGGGAGCAGGTGTAGGAGTTAGAAATTTGAGAGCGGCTATTATTTATCTGGGCGCAGAATTCAAAGATTTGAAAGTAGGATTAGCTTATGATATAGATATTTCTTCGGCAACAATTGGTTCAAGATCTGTAGGAGGCTTTGAACTTTGTGCAAGTTATCTGGGTAAAATATATAAAAAACCTAAACCTAAACCTGTGATATTCTGCCCGAGACTTTGATTTATTGATAATAATTCTGTCTTCAACAATTATAAAAATAAGAGATGACCCCAAGATTATATTGTTTTCTTTATGTTTTACTTATATGTACAGCTACTATAAATGCTCAACCGTTAACAGCAAGCAAATATGAAACGATGCTTGAAACCGCAAACACTGCGGCAGAAAATCATGATTACTTAACTGCCATAGATTGGTTTGAAAAAGCATATAAAGAAAACAAAGACCCAAATCTTCAAGTAGCAATTGGCGATATGTATATGCTACTGAGAGATTATCCTAAGGCTGAAAAAATTTATGAAAGAATTCTCAAGCGAGATAAAAATGATGAATTTTTTGACTTAAGGTTGGATTTTGCGAGGGCATTAAAGTTTCAGGGTAAGTATAAACAAGCTCTTGACGAACTCAATGGGTATATATCCACTTCTGACAATGAAGAATTGAAAGGGGAGGCAAAAACAGAATTAAAAGGAATTCTGCTTTTGGAGACTTATCCAGAAAATATTGAAGCTGCTATTTCCTTTGCAGGTGAGACAATTAACTCACCTTCGGCAGAGTCATCCCCTGCTTTTTATTCAGATGGTTCATTGTACTTTACAAGCCAAAATGCCAAAACTCCAACAATATTGGATGGTACTGAAGGGGAATATCATGCAAAAATATATAGTGCATCCAGGACACCTGAGGGAACCTATGCTAAAGCAACTGCTCTTGACGAATCAATAAACCGGATAGATTTTTATAATACAGGTGTTTCTTTTTCTCAGGATGGCCAGAGAATGTATTTTACAAGATCAAAATTTAACAACAATAAATTGGAAAATTCTCAAATTTATCTTTCAAAAAGAGTGGGAGATAAATGGAGCGCACCATACCCCATAGAAGCAATCAATGAAGGTAACAGATCTGGACATCCTTATGAAGGGGAGTTATTTGGCTCTAAGGTATTATATTTTATTACAGATATTCCTGGTGGAACAGGAGGTTTTGATATTTATTATTCATCTTTTGCAGGAGATAAATATGAAAAACCTGTGAATTTGGGCGATAAAATTAACACTTCTAAAAATGAGGAGTCACCTTTTTGGAATGACGGGGTTCTATATTTTGCCAGTAACGGTCATCCTGGGATGGGTGGCATGGATAATTTTTATGCAGAATGGAATGGAAGTACATGGGCAGAATCGAAAAATATGGGATATAATTACAATACATCCTATGACGATACATTTTTAAGATTCAATCAAAGCGGAACAACAGGCTTTTTAGTTTCTAACAGGACTCATAAAGACAAAAAGAAATTTAAAAATACGGAAACTTGTTGTGATGACATTTATCTGATTCAAATCAGAGACCTTGTGATAGATCTAAAAATAGCAGTTAATAACGAGAAGGGCCCATTAGAAGGTGCCACAGTTGAATTATTTGAAGGAACCAAAAAGGTACCGAATGATAGTAAAACCAATTTTTTAAGCAATGATTTTACATTTTTACTTGACGCCGACAAATCTTATAGAGCTTATGTAACCCGCGAAGGATATTATCCTGATTCTGTGAGTTTTAATACAAATGGGATATTTGACGATTATACAGTAAGTAAGTTAGTAACCTTAAAACCAAAGCCTGAAGCTCCCAAAAGAATTGTATCGAGAAATGAACCTATTTTACTGAAGAGTATATTTTTTGATCTCGATGACGATAAAATCCGTCAGGACGCAGAACCCGACCTGGATTTTCTCAAGTCATTATTAGACAAATACCCTGATATGGTGATAGAACTATCTTCACATACTGACAGCAGAGGGGATGATGAGTATAATAAAAAACTTTCCCAGCGGAGAGCAAATTCTACTAAAAACTGGTTAGTTGATGAAGGCATTCAACAAGTGAGAATTAAAGCTGTTGGGTATGGGGAAACTAAATTGCTTAACAGGTGCAAAGACAATCAGAAATGTTCCGAAGAGGAACATCAGATGAATAGAAGATCTGAATTTAAGATAATAGCAGGTCCTCAAACTATCGAGATAAATGATGAAAAGTAAGTTAACGAAAACAATTTAATGTTAATTTTCTTTATTTTTAATGAAGTTGCTCTTAATTAATAAAACATTGTTTATTTTTGCCAAATAATAAAATATTATGACTTCTTTTTTACATCATCATCTTCATCATTTACTAACCCTTGTCAGGTAAGCAGATTGAGATTTGCATGTGATGTGCTAAAATATTAAATACTAACTGCCTGCTTGAACTAAGCGGGCAGTTTTGTTTTATGCCACCCGCTTATGAAATTCGGGTTTAAAAATTTATTTAGAATGCTTAAAATAGCGGTACAAAAATCAGGAAGATTGTATGAAGACTCACTCAGTTTATTAAAATCATGCGGATTTTACTTGGACAATGGTTTAGATCAGCTTAAAGCTGAAGTGCGCAATTTTCCAGCGGAAGTATATTTTTTGCGCAATAGTGATATCCCTCAGTATCTTGAAGATGGTGTTGTAGATCTTGCAATCATTGGTGAAAACGTACTTTATGAACAAAATGTTGGAGTAGAAGTCCTCGAAAAATTGGGTTTCTCCAAGTGCAGGCTTTCAATAGCATTGCCGAAGAATGCCCCTTTCGAAAGTTTAAAATCATTACAAGGAAAAAAGATTGCAACTTCATATCCTTATAGCTTAAGAAAATATCTTAAAAGTCAAGGTATTACATCAGACATACATCTGATTTCAGGTTCGGTTGAGATAGCTCCAAATATTGGCCTTGCTGATGCTATTTGCGATTTGGTGAGTAGTGGGAGTACTTTATTTAAAAACGGACTTGAAGAAAAGCAAGTGATTCTAAGATCCGAAGCTTGTCTTGCTGCAAATAAAAATTCACTAAAGCATAAAGGTGATTTGATAGAAGAATTGGTTTTTCGAATCCAATCTGTGTTAAAGGCAAGAGATAATAGATATATATTATTTAATATTCCTAATGAAAAAATTGAAGAAGCAAGTTCCGTGCTTCCTGTACTAAAAAGTCCTACAGTATTACCATTATTGGATGAAGGCTGGAGTTCTCTTCATTCTGTCATCGATGTTAAAGATTTTTGGGCAGTCATCAAAAAACTAAAAAGTATAGGTGCTCAAGGAATATTAGTAATACCCGTAGAAAATATGGTAATTTAATTACTCAAAATAAGATAACGTGATGTTAAAGATAGTAATAGATCCTGATAGAAATGACTTTGCCACCTTATGTAAAAGACCGGAAATGAATAATACTATACTCATGACTGGTATTCAGACGATATTTAATGAAATAAAAAGGAACGGTGATAAAGCTGTACTTAATTATACAGAAAAATTTGACGGAGTATTATTATCTTCATCAGTTTATGATTTATCTTCAACACAAGAGGATGTTATAGAAATATCAGCAGATTTAAAAGCGGCCATAAAAACGGCTTACAATAATATTTATACGTTTCATTCAGCCCAAAAATCTGTTGATCTCGAAGTTGAAACTATGGCTGGTATTGTCTGCGCTCAAAAATCAATGCCATTGAATAGAGTAGGGATTTACATCCCTGGAGGAAGTGCTCCTCTTTTTTCTACCGTCCTGATGCTAGCAATTCCCGCTCTTATAGCGGGTTGTAAAGAAATAATTTTGTGTACACCTCCTGATAAATCAGGAAAGATTCATCCTGCTATTCTATTTACTGCTTTGTTGTGTGGGATATCTGAAATCAGACTGGCAGGAGGTGCACAAGCTATAGCAGCGATGACACTAGGCACAAAAAATATTCGTTCGGTTGATAAAATTTTCGGCCCGGGAAATCAATATGTTACGGCAGCAAAACAGCTTTCTCAAAATTATGGGGTGGCAATAGACATGCCCGCAGGACCGAGCGAAGTCTTAATCTATGCTGATTATACATCTATTCCTGAATTTGTTGCAGCAGATTTACTTGCTCAGGCGGAGCATGGAGCAGACAGCCAGGTCATCCTTGTTTCCGAATCTAAAGAAATCATTGAAAAAGTTAATAAGGCTTTATTGGTTCAAATTGATGAGTTGCCAAGAAAAGCACTTGCGTCTGAAGCATTGTCTCATAGTAAAGCATTTTTATTTCAAAACTCTGAATCATCTTTTGACTTTATCAATAGTTATGCACCTGAGCATTTGATTATTGCATCTGAAGATCCAGATAGGTATGTTCAATATATCAGCAATGCAGGATCTGTATTTTTAGGGAACTATTGTCCTGAAAGTGCAGGCGACTATGCATCAGGTACTAACCATACGCTTCCTACCAATGGCTGGGCCAGGTCATATAGTGGAGTCAATCTGGATGCATTTATGAAAAAAATTACTTTTCAGAAGATTTCGAAGAAAGGTTTGCAAAATTTGGGCAAAACCATTATCTCAATGGCTGAAGCCGAACAGCTGCAAGCCCATGCCAATGCAGTATCTATAAGGCTGAATTCTTTATAATTAGACTCAAAGATTATGTTGGAAAAATTAGTCAGAAAAAATGTATTAGCGCTTCAGCCTTACAGTTCGGCAAGGGATGAATTTACTTCAGAAGCAGAAATATTCATTGATGCCAATGAAAATCCTCACAACTGGATGTATAATAGGTATCCCGATCCTTACCAAAAAAAGCTAAAATCTGCCATTTCTGAATGGAAACATGTAGATGTAAATAACATATTTTTAGGAAGTGGCTCCGATGAAATAATAGATCTTTTGATCAGAGCCTTTTGTGAGCCAAAGGAAGAAAATATTGTGGTTCTCAATCCTTCTTATGGGATGTATAAAGTGTCTGCCGACATCAATAACGTAGGTGTAAAGTACTTTTCACTTGATAAAAATTTTTGTTTTAAAGCTAACGAATTACTTGATTCCATAGCTGAAAATGATAAAATTATCTTTATCTGTTCACCAAATAATCCCAGCGGCAATCTCGTGAACAATGAAACGATATTAAATATATGCGAAAATTTTACAGGTCTGGTTGTAGTAGATGAAGCATATATCGATTTTGCCGATACACCCGGTATGATAGATATGGTTTCCAAAATACCTAACCTGGTTGTAATGCAGACTCTATCAAAAGCTATGGGCGCAGCAGGTCTAAGACTAGGGATGGGTTTTATGAATGAATTTTTAGTAAAAATATTAAATAAAATAAAGCCCCCTTATAATATAAATACGGGAACGCAGGAAGTTGCTTATAATCTTGTGGTAAATAGGTCAAAAAAATCTTATCAGATTGAAACCATAAAATCAGAAAGGAAAAAATTAGCTGATCAATTTCAGAAATTAAATTTTGTTAAGGAGGTATTTCCTTCAGATGCTAATTTTATATTAGTTCAAGTCAAAAATGCTGACCATCTGTATAATTATTTGTTAGATAATGGTATAGTAGCTAGAAATAGAAATAAGCAATTCAGATGTGAAGGATGTATTCGTTTTACTATAGGCACTCCTGAAGAAAATTTAAAATTAATAGAGTCATTATACAAATATCAAGATAAAAATTGAGAATGCAGAAGATACTATTCATAGATAGAGACGGTGTAATTATTAGAGAACCAGAGGATTATCAGATAGATGATATAAATAAACTTGAATTTCTTCCTGAAGTCTTTTACAACTTAGGTGAAATAGCAAGAAAACTTGATTATCTCCTCGTCATGGTATCTAATCAAGATGGCTTAGGAACTGATAGTTTTCCGGAAAAGAATTTCTGGCCTATTCAAGAACTCGTATTAAGAAGTCTTAGCAACGAAGGAATTAAATTTGACCAGATTTGTATAGATA
>JAYTNJ010000176.1:0-7466 GCA_043748345.1 Saprospiraceae bacterium | reverse complement strand
GTAAACCAGGCCGGCAAGCGTAACTTCTTAACTAAACGGGACTTCCAGGTAAATGGGTCTGTCATTCCTTCCTGAATATAAATGATTTTGGCATACCTTATTTCTAGAGGAACAATCATGTCTGTACAAATGAAAACCAGGTCATATTTTATACCTAAAGTAATGCCTCTATAATCATGAACAGCCCCCACCTCATCGAGAAAGGATTTTTGAAGCATTCTAAAACTACTTCTTGTACCTAATATACTAAAATCAACCCAACCACTTTCGGCAATCCATTTGAATAATCGCCCGCTACCAAACAACTGTGTAAAATAGTGGTCTGCCTCCGGCATTTGTTGAGAGATACTAAATAATTGCTTTGTTTGATTCAATGATCCGACAATATGTAAGACCTTCTTTCTCATTTTCATACGATATTAACCAATCTATTAAAGAAAGTTAAAAAATATATTAGCACAATATTAATATGAAATTGTGTTCTGGTATACATTATTTTAACATTGAAACCGGATTTAATATATTGTTAAGATCAAAGATATATTCTGTTAACAATCATTGTATTGTGTTAATATTGAGATAATATTAAATTAATGTAACTTTTATGTTCGTTTGCAGCCAAGTATAAAATAAAAACTAAATTTGAGCCAACTTTTGGAGTGAATTCTGTGATGTATAAAAAAGTCGCATAGAAAGAATTATTAAGTAGTATTTATTTAAAAAGAGATGAACATTGAATTAATAATTTGGGATTGTGATGGTGTATTGGTAGATAGCGAATGGCTGGGGGCACAAACTTTTACGGAGATATTAAATGATTTTGGAGCCAATTTAGAGACTGAATATGTGTATAATTATGTAAAAGGTGGATCCATGCCTAAATCACTGGCCTTTGTCCGAGATCATGTAGACATTCCGTCTCATTATAACTTAGAAAGGATTTATCGACAACGAAGCGATGAACTATTTGACACTGATTTAAAACCTATCTTTGGTGTTGAAGAAGTATTAAAACAATTACCCTACAAAATATGTGTAGCATCGAATGGTCCGAAAGTGAAAATAATCCGAAATCTCGGAATCACCCAGCTAAAAAAATATTTCAGTGACGAGCATATTTTTTCTGGACATGACATTAATATTTTTAAACCGGAACCTGATCTCTTTTTAATGGCTGCTGAAAACATGGGTGTACATCCAATTAACTGTGTCGTCATAGAAGACAGTATTCATGGAGTACAAGCCGCAAGCAGAGCTGGAATGAAGTGTTTTGCATATTGTAACGAAAAAGAAGTTCTCGTTATGGAAGAAAATGGTGGCATACCTTTTCATAAAATGGTATCTCTATTAGATTTGCTTCTTTGATGAAAATTTAAAGAATAATAAAGACCTTGTCTTTAATAAGCTAAAGGATAGATAATATGAAAATTTATTACAAAATTAATGGTAATATCTATTCTATCTAATGAGTAGTTTGCAATAAAATATTAACATTTACCACAAAAGTGTGAATAATAATCAGCTTTTGTTGAACAATAATTTGGAAGTAACGTAAATATTTATTTGTTTTGCATATTATTAGTACACTAATTATTATATGATAGTAGAAAAACCAAAACCGATGCAAAAAAAACAGGAGGCACTTGGATTTGCCATGGAGAAAACTGTTAAAATGATGAAGCAGTCTTTCAACAGACTATTAATTATGCATCCTGAAATAGATATTACGGTAGATCAATGGGTCCTCATCAATATTTTAAAAAAACATGGGTCACTCAGCCAACAGGAGCTCGGTGAGCTTACTTTTAAAGATGCACCCACTGTCACAAGAATGATAGACCTTCTTGTTCAAAAAGGGATAACATCAAGAATACCTGATGTCTCTGACAGGAGAAAATTTATTATATTATTGAACGAGGCAGGTATAAAAATATACTATATGATAGAGCCTGTAGTAAAAGAATTCAGGACTGCAGCATATTCTAACATTCCAGATGAAGAATTGATTCTATTAGAGGATATATTGAAAAAAATCTTTGAAAACCTATCAAAACAAAATTAAATGCATTATCATTCTTTAGGACACATACCACAAAAAAGGCATACTCAATATAGGAAGCCTGACGGTTCTCTGTATAATGAACAACTATTTTCAACTGAAGGATTCAGTAATATGTACTCTTTGCTATACCACAATTATCCGCCCACTATGATCACTCAAGTGGGTGAACCTATTCATGTTGGACCAGTAACTATTCACGATAAACAGTTGAAGCATAGAAGTCTGAACGGTTTTAATATTACACCTGAGGAAGATTATCTTGACAGCAGAAAACCGGTTCTTGTAAATAGCGATTGCCGGATTATACTCTCATCTCCTTTAACAAGTATGACAGAATACTTTTATAAAAATGCGGATGCTGATGAATGTATATTTGTTCATGTCGGTTCGGGGATACTTAAAACAATGTATGGAGACATTAGATTTGGCTACGGAGATTATTTGGTCATTCCAAGAGGTACCATCTATCAGCTTGAGTTTGATACTTCAGAAAATAGATTGTTTATAGTGGAATCTACATCGCCCATCCTTACACCCAAGAGATACAGAAACGATTTCGGGCAACTGGCAGAACATGCTCCATATTGTGAGCGTGATATCCGCAAACCGGAAGTTTTAGTTACTTATGACGAAAAAGGTGACTTTCTGCTATACATTAAAAAGCAAGATAACCTTTACCCTTACCACTATAAAGCTCATCCCTTTGATGTGGTCGGCTGGGATGGGTATCTATATCCTTATGCATTTTCTATACACAATTTTGAACCGATAACCGGTAGAGTACATATGCCACCACCCATTCATCAGACTTTTGAGACCAAGAGTTTTGTGATTTGTTCTTTTGTACCGCGTATGTATGATTATCATCCATTAGCTATTCCAGCTCCGTATAACCATAGTAATATTGACAGTGACGAGGTGCTTTATTATGTAGATGGTGATTTTATGAGCCGCAACCATGTAGAGAAAGGTCAAATCACTTTACATCCGGGTGGTATACCTCATGGTCCTCACCCTGGTACGGCAGAAAAAAGTATTGGTCAAAAAGAAACTAAGGAGCTCGCAGTTATGGTAGATACATTCAAACCATTGCTTTTAACCAATTATGCTGCGGATATTGAGGATGAAGAGTATACATTGAGTTGGCTGTAGATCAAATCATCTTATTATGTTATCAAAATTTTTTCTTCAAACTTGAATTTTTAAAATATAAAAAACCTATAGTGAATACTTCAATACTGCCCAAAACGCCATCAACTACAGATACTTTTCCCATCAATGGAACAGATTTTATTGAATTTTATGTCGGAAATGCGAAACAAACATCTTTGTTCTACCAACATTGTTTTGGTTTTGAACTGATTGCATACAAAGGCCCAGAAAATGGCTTTAGAGATGTTATCTCTTATGTCCTGCAGCAAGGTAAAATCAGATTTGTCATCACATCTGCTCTAAATCCTACACATGAAATACTGCATCACGTGGCAAAGCATGGCGATGGTGTTAAGGTACTTGCACTTTGGGTGGATAATGCAGAAGATGCATATAATATAGCCATACAAAGAGGGGCAGAAAGTGCATTTGAACCTTACGAATCGAAAGATAAGTATGGATTTGTAAAAATGGCAGGTATCAGGACTTATGGCGAAACCATTCATACCCTTGTTGAAAGGAGCCAATATTTCGGGGCTTTTCTACCTGATTATATAGCTACATCAAGTCCGGTAAAAATAAATCCACTGGGTCTTAAATATGTAGATCATTGTGTAGGAAATGTCGAACTAGGCCAAATGAATAAGTGGGTTAAATTTTATGAAGACGTTATGGGTTTCCATTTATTAGCAACTTTTGACGACAAAGATATATCAACTGAATACACAGCCCTTATGTCTAAAGTGGTCAGTAATGGCAACGGATTTATTAAATTCCCTATTAATGAACCAGCTGATGGCAAAAAAAAGTCTCAGATTGAAGAGTATTTGGATTTCTATGGCGGACCTGGAGTACAACACATAGCCATTGCAACTGAAGATATCATCCATACCGTAAAATCTTTGAGAAAAAATGGTATTGAGTTCCTATATGTTCCTGACAATTATTATGAGACCGTACTTGAACGAGTTGGTGCGATAAAAGAAGATATTGAAGACCTTAAACAGATGAATATTCTGGTGGATAGAGATGAAGAAGGATATTTACTTCAGATATTTACAAAACCCATACAAGACAGGCCCACCGTATTTTTTGAGATAATCGAAAGAAATGGTGCCAAGTCTTTTGGCAAAGGTAATTTTAAAGCACTATTTGAAGCAATTGAAAGGGAGCAGGCACTGAGAGGTACGCTTTGATATTTTTAGCAATAAAATAAATTATTTTTATATTAAAATAGCATAATGATAGTCTGCGAAAATAAAGAATCCACATCAGATAAAATTTTATTTATACCTATTTTATAATCCGTCTAAAATAATAGTCATGAACGCAATCAGTTGGTTTGAGTTACCTACAACAGATATAGAGCGGGCTCAAAAATTTTATGAAACCATTTTTGAAATTAAAATGGTAAATCTTGATAATACAAATTTAGAAATGAGGGCTTTTCCTGTCCAGGAAATGATGAAGAATGTTTCAGGAGCACTAGTGCAAAACAAAGATTTTTATACCCCATCTGGCAATCAAGGGCCATTAGTCTACCTAAATGCCAATCCAGATTTACAACACGTTCTGGACAAAATAGAAGGTGCTGGTGGAAAAGTATTCATTCCAAAGACTAAAATTAATGATGAATTTGGCTACATGGCCATCTTTTTGGACACTGAGGGTAACAGAGTAGGATTACAATCCTTATCTTGAAGTTTTGATTGATGTCCTTGAAAATATATTCAATATGCACCACAAATCTATGATAGTAAAATGGTGGCTGATCATTTTACCATTTATAAGCATTGTAATACCGGGATGTAAAAAAGGTCCACCTGATGGTAGTTATTGTGCCAAGGTGCAGTTTGTCCAGCCTGAAACAAAAAAAAATGCTTCTTTGACAATCATAGCTGATGTAAAAGACAATCAGGTAATGGAGTTCAGTTTTCCGGAGGGTCACTTTGATGTCAGCCCTTTAAAACGGGTAAAAATTCCCCAGAATGGAAAATTTACCGCTGTGAGTACCAAAGGAACAGTGTATACAGTAGTAATGCAGGGTGGAGCTGAAAAATGTTTGAAAGCTCAAAATATGGTACAATGCAAAGGATTATCAAAGGATGGAAAACGCTGCAAAAGATTTACCGATTATAAAAACGGTTATTGCTGGCAACATAAAAGTCAGAAGGAATAACAAAAGAATAACCCGATGTAGCTATTGTCCTGATATTGTATTCATCATAAGATTTAGAGTTTAATTCTTTAATGAAAATCGTAATCCACATTGATTATAAGATTAAAAGGATAGTTATAATCAATTTCCATTTCATAACAGATGCTTTTTCATTAAATTATTTTTGCAATCGTTCCCGTAGTTTTCGATAATTTTGAAGGGGCGTACAAAGCTACCAAACATTTGATATCAAAAGGCAAACGGCGTATTGCTCATATCACAAGCCCTCCTGTTTTGTCTATAACAAAAGAAAGGCTGGCGGGATACAAAGCCGCCATTAAAGATAATAACATCGAAATAGACGAAAATCTTATAAAGTACTGCGGTTTTGAGCCTAATGAAGCTTTTCAGACGATAGATGACATCATTAAAAATCAAAGCCCTGACAGCTTCTTTGAATGCAGTGACAGACTGGCAGTAAATTGTTTTGAAGGTATCAAAAGAAATAAACATATATTACCCAAAGACATAAGTATAGTAGGCTATACCAATCTTAAAACTGCCAATTTGCTATATCCGCCGCTCACTACAGTAAGACAACCAGCATTCTAAATGGGAAAACAAGCCGCTGAACTGCTGTTTAACATACTTGAAACCAAAATCCGAAAAATTCCGTTTCAAACCATTATGCTTAAGAATGAACTTATAGTAAGATCCTGATTTTAGCCAAAAATATCGGGGCTTAATGTTCTACTCTCTAATCTACCAGCATCTTCTCTCTGTCGAGTTGCTGCTGAATCATATTCGAAGGGAGTTCTCTATTATCGTATTGCTGATTTCGAAGCTGTGGGGTAAAACCAGCATCTTTGATAGCTTTCTGAATACCATCAGCCGTAAATCTGAATGATGCTCCAGCCGCAGAAACCACGTTTTCTTCGATCATTATGCTGCCGAAATCATTAGCTCCGGCGTGAAGGCAAAGTTGTGCAATTTTTTTACCTATAGTGAGCCAGGATGCCTGGATATTGATAACATTGGGAAGCATAATACGGCTCATTGCTATCATCCTGATATACTCATCTCCAGTGCATTGGTTGCGCGCTCGTTTTATCTTCTTCAGAATAGTGTCTTCATCCATAAAAGGCCATGGAATAAAAGCCAGAAATCCTTTTGCATCCAATGGCTTTTCACTCTGAACCTGTCTCAAGGATACAAAATGTTCCATCCTTTCCATATTTGTCTCTATATGACCAAACATCATAGTGGCTGACGTGGTTATTCCAAGTTTATGGGCCGCTCTCATGACATCCAGCCATTCCTGTCCTCCACATTTACCCTTTGAAATTAACCGACGTACCCGATCATCGAGTATTTCAGCCCCAGCTCCCGGCAAAGAATCCAATCCTGCCTCTTTTAATACCTTAAGCACTTCTATGTGTGTAGAACCTTCAAGTTTTGTTATGTGAGCGATTTCCGGGGGCCCAAGCGCGTGGAGTTTCAAATCAGGATATAGTGCCTTTAATTCCTTGAATAAACCTACATAATATGCAAGTCCAAGATCGGGATGATGCCCTCCCTGTAACAATAATTGTTCTCCTCCCAGAGCAATCGTCTCATCTATTTTTTGTTTATACTCATTTATAGTGGTAATGTAGGATTCTTGATGACCCGGACGTCTGTAAAAATTACAAAATTTACAATTAGCGATACACACATTGGTGGTATTTGAATTTCTATCTATTATCCAGGTAACTTTATTGCCAGGCACATGATGCTGCCGTATTGCATTTCCCGTATACATAAGTTCTGCAGTAGGCGCATTCTCAAACAAAAAAAGACCTTCCCCGGCTGTCAGAAACTTTAAGCGAAGTGCTTTCTGTAATAATTCCGAAACGTTATAATTCATGCCTACAAATTTATGCCATTAAAACCATAAAATGTCGGATAGGTTTTATAATTTTTTATTAAAAGCAAAACGATGTATATTGATTTTTGGACCAATTCTTTTCAAAACACTTCTGATTCTTATTTTTTTATTTGGTACAAATGTAGATTTATACTTCTAAGTACTCATAAGGTAACTTAAGATAGCTA
>JAYTNJ010000175.1:0-2823 GCA_043748345.1 Saprospiraceae bacterium | reverse complement strand
TTGTATCAGATTTGTGTCCATTAGCGTATGTATTTCAGGCAAAAACTTCTCTCAAAAGGTCATCAATTCTGGATAATAACCTTACTTCTACTTCAAAGGTTTTGCGGGCCAAGAGTTCTGCCTTATAACCGGAGACATAAATTGCATCAAAACCCAGTCTGGCGGCTTCCTGAATCCTCTGTTCTACCCGACTTACAGGTCTGATCTCACCGGATAAACCCACCTCGCCGGCAAAACATATTTTTTTACTGATGTGTATATCCTGAAGTGAAGAGATCAGTGCCGTCACTACGGCCAGA
Source organism: Saprospiraceae bacterium (assembly GCA_043748345.1). Lineage (GTDB taxonomy): Bacteria > Bacteroidota > Bacteroidia > Chitinophagales > Saprospiraceae > OLB9. The sequence continues at coordinate 2,524 of JAYTNJ010000175.1, read as the reverse complement.
TCAATAGACGGATCTGTGACTTTGATGCATCCAGCTATATTCAAAAATACATCATTTTGCCCGAAAGCCAAACCACATCTTTTTTCAAGCACTGCAAGCAGCATGGATAACCTCCGTAGATCAAAACCTGTTGCAGACCGCTGAAGAGTACCATATATAGCTGGGCTCACCAATGCCTGGGTCTCAATAAGCAGAGGTCTCTGGCCTTCTACAGACGCCGCAATGGCACTACCTGACAGATGTGCATCATCGGGGGAGATATGCAGTTCTGAAGGATTAGATATCTCCCTTAGCCCAAATACATCCATGGCATATATACCAATTTCATCAGTGCTGCCGAATCTGTTTTTTTAAGGTTCTTAATATACGGTAGGCGTAATGCTGGTCTCCCTCAAACTGTAAGACTACGTCTACAATATGCTCCAGCAACTTGGGACCAGCTATTCCGCCTTCTTTTGTTATGTGTCCAATGATAAATATAGGAATATTGGTCTCCTTCGCAAATCGCTGCAACTCTCCGGTACACTCTTTCACCTGAGATACACTACCTGATGTGCTATCTATATACGGGCTCACAAGCGTCTGTATGGAATCTATAATGATGATATCCGGTTGGCTTAATCCTATCCCATAGTTGAGCTCCGCTTTACCCTTTTTAGCAACCTGACAGTATGTATGGGAAGCAAAAAATATTAATAAAATAATAAAAAGTGATGATTTCATATTTAAATTCCTCTAAATTATAAAAAAATAATGACATACGAAGAATGAGCTGTACAGTTTTACTGTTCTTATAATTTAACACTCATGCCAAATCTAAGTTGAAATGGATTGTGCAATCTGATACCACTTTCAGGATGACAAATAACATTATCTAATTGATGTAAATTAATAATTCTACACTGTAAAAAATATCCTGTGTGATTAGTTTCATACCTCATTCCCAGATAAGCTGGCATAGCTACAGGATTCACCTTTATGGATGTTTCATAAAAGTCTGGCATATTTTCTAAGTGTCTCAATAATGTAATACTAGGGACCAATCCAAGGGTTACGCCATATTTAATAGATGAATTTTCTTTGAACCAATATCTGGCTTCGAATGGTATCAGAATGCTGTGCTTAAAGTATTTACTATTTATAGGACCAGTTATTGGAATAACTTCTCCTTTCTTTGCTAAAGCAAAGGTATTTACAATAAACTTAAACAAATTTATATTTAAATCATACCCAGCACCTGCATATAGTTCCAATTTATTTTTACTCAGGATTTTGTCATTATAGGTGAAAGAAAAATTATACTCAAACCATGGAGTTTCGTTTTTTAAACTTGTTAACAGAATTCTGCTATCCGGCCGACTTAATCCAATGCCAAATTGCAATTCTGAATTACTCTTTTTAACTTCCTGACAGTAGGTATAAGATACAAATAATGGTATTAAAATAATAAAAAGTAAGGATTTCATGATTATAATGTTTGTTTTTATGTGGGCAGGTGGATAGAGGCCTGCCCACAAGTTAATGTTATTTGATAATGATAACCTTTTCTATCAATTGGGTTCCATTAAATTTCATATTTACAAAGTAGATTCCATTATTAAACGCACTTACATCCCTGCTATGTATATTTGTTTTGAATTTTTCATTTATTAAAATGGTTCCATTCTGATCCAATAACTGAAAATCTCCATTAATATTTTCTAATTGACTTCTGATTTCAATCGGTAATCTATCTTCAGGGATTTCACATATTAAATAATTGGAAACTGGATTATTAATAATTATTCTTGGGCAAGGATTACAAGGGCCAGACACATTAAACGCTCCCCATTTTATTTGACTATCTCCACAGTTATTACTAGTGACAACTGAAAAATTTCCACTGCCTTGATAATTTCCAATAAATGTTCCTCCAGGAGTTGGATTACTTGAAATTGAAGAAACAGAACCGAATCCTGCCCAACTGCCAGTAAATGGGAATGCCCCTGAATTATATGAATGGCCTACTAAACTAATATTTTTTAATTGACCAATTCCTATCTCAATAGGTGGACTTCCTATTGGATCGGTATTCGGCAATATTGGTTTCCCCACCCAAATTTTTCTTGTCACTGCAACATTGTCACATCCTGCTTGGCTTAGATTAAAAGTAAGTACAGCACTACCTTGTGAATTTGATGTAGCGGATCGTAATGTTGCAATCGCACCTGTACCATTTGAAACAGCAAATAAATTAGCTGGTGAAACTGACCAGGTTATAGTTTTTCCTGCCATTAAATTAGAAATATTAAATTGTTTATCAGCTATACACACCACATCAGAACCATTGTTATTGATAACTGGAAGACTAATTCCATCAATAGACATAGCTTGATTTGTAGGGTCTAAATACACTCCTAATGCATTGGCCCAAACTTGACTAAATCTCAGCAATTCAGGGTGATGGGATTAAAAACATAAGAAAAAGACTAAATAATGCTTCGATTTTGGATTAGCACAAAGGAGTCCTTTACCACATAGTGGA
>JAYTNJ010000174.1:0-5747 GCA_043748345.1 Saprospiraceae bacterium | reverse complement strand
ATTCGCTTTTATCGGCTAAAATCCCCCTTGTTGTAAAACAAATATTCCCTAATTTTTGCTCAAATTTATCCATTTTAGCAAAAATAGAATTTCCAGCTTCATTCAAGTTTATTTTAAAATCAGGCTTTTGACTCCAATTGTTTTTTTCTGCAATTCTAAATTGTATAGAGTTTATATCATTTTCCCTTATTCTATATTTTGGGTCAAATTCATATGAGAGAAATGTTGGACTATTTTCTTTATTGAAAAAATAGATTCCAGTATCCACATAGGCATCAGTGAAAACATTATAAGGTAAATTAATAGCTAAGGTTAATGAAAATTCATTTGTAATAAAATTACGTATTTTTATAAATTTGCTTCCTGTAAGCCAAGATATCGGAATGATGTACCCAACTATGGTTTTTTTAGCAGAAATTCTTTCAGCTAATTCAATAAACATTGTATAAATATCCTCAATCGCCTGATATGTATTATTGTAATGCCTTTTTTGACCTTCGTTAAATTTCACACCATACGGTGGATTTCCCACCACCACATCAAATCCAATAAAATCACTATTATCATTCAGCACTTCTGGAAATTCAAACCTCCACTCAAAGGCATCACGATAAATCGCATTACTCTTTATTTCTTCTATTTTGGTACTCAGTGTATTGATATCTTCTTCCAGTTTTTTGACTTTTAATTCTTTTGCTTTTTTCTCTTTGTCTGTCTCAAACATCGATTGCTGATTAACCAGGTTAAAAAGTTCACCACTCATAGTATTGAGTTTTAGCACATCTTTATCCTTTTTACCTATCTCTGATCTAAAATCATTTTTGATGGCACTGATGATTTCTTCTATACCACGTTTGGCTTCTCTGTCCTTACAGTTTTTATAATCCTGTACAAAGGCTCTGTAGGTTTTGATGTCATACTTGATACTTTTGAGTGCTGTGCTCAGATCGGATTCTATCGGAAACCGACTGATCAGACTATTGCCACACTTGATATTGATATCTATATTGGGTAATGTTTCCAGTTCTGTATATCCTGTATCTTCTCTGTAATAGGCATTTTTAAGCAGCTCTATCCACAATCTCAGCCTGCATATCTTGACAGAATTGGGATTGATATCCACGCCAAAAAGACAATTCTCTATGATGGTTTGTTTCTCATGGAAAAGTGATTTTTGTAATCGTTGATCTTCTTTGCTCTTAGGCTTGCTATCGATGATTTGATACTCAAATATATCACCGTTGCTGTAGGTAACGATCAGTTCATCATTTTCTATGGTCAGGTCATAATCAGTGATTCTGCTACCTTCATTATCACAGAGTAAACCGAGTTCATACTTTATCAGCACCAGCTCGTTGAGACCCGAAACCAGAAAATGACCACTACCCACCGCAGGATCACAGAGTCGCAAAGAATTAATCAAAACATTAAATTCCAGAATATCTGCTTTACTTCTCCTATCAGTTATATAGTTGCGTATATCTCCAAATTCATTTATATTCCACCCATACGCATCTTTAAATTTTTGTATAACAGCCCTTCTGATGGCTTGTCTGCACATGTACATCGTTATAAATCCTGGCGTGTAGATAGATCCGTCCTTATACCCATTGATCTTTTCAAATATCTTACCCAGTATAGATGCATTGATGAGTGTCCTGCTATCTTCCTGTACTTCTTCCACCCCTTCACTGGCAAAATCATAGGCATCCAAAAATTCAAACAGGTACCGAAGTGGGTTGATGCTTTGATTTTTATACTGGCCAAGTATAGATCCATTCATTACTTCAAGATGAGCATGATCATCCAGCGAGTTGATTTTGATGGTTTGATTTTCCAGCTCACTGATCTCAAACAAGGAACTGTTCAGATAGGGTACCCATTGATATTTTTGTACAATGTTGCCAGTTCTGTCATGCATCGTTTTGGCTAATACCTGATGAAACAGTTTGTAAATTTCGTCATAATCAAAGACGACATCTTTATTCAGAAAATTATATCGCTTATTATTTCGGTGATAACTCAGTAATTGTCCTTCGAGCAATTTCAAAAACAAAATCCTGTTGATCCAGGTGAGATTGAGTTCAAGGGCTATATTGTAGAGTTGCTCATCTTTTGTTTCTCCGAATATCTGTTTATTTCTTAAGCGAACCAATATGTCTTCAGTTTTGAGAATATTGATCGTATTCTCAATCATGGACCCTTCATTGGCATCTTTACTCTTTCGCCTGATGATTTGTTTACCCCCATCTTTTACTTCTTCCAGCCCGATGATGTGCAGCAGTTCCTTATAAAATCGGTTGTTGAGTTCGTTGCTGTCATTGGCAAAAGGCACCCTGAGCAGATGATATGATGAAAGCAATTTTTGTAAAGCAATCAGTTTTTTATCATCAGCTTTGTCAGTATTTCTCAGTTCCTTATCATAATCCCTGATATCAAAATAAGTAGCAGGAATTTCATCTTCAAGCGCATCAATAAATGGTTTGGCTATATCATTGTAAAATAACGCTGTATCTTTTGTCACTTTTTTCCCGTCTCTCCACTCTTCATATTGTTTGACAAATTTCTTATTCCCATAAAATACTTTATCAAAATAGCCTGCATCAAAAATATACCATTCATGTATATTGGTAGCAATCAGATACTTGATGTCAATGTTATTCTCATCCACCCTTTCTCTCATGTAATATAAGACAAGCTCCTGCACAGCTTTTACATTGATCTTATCGCCTGTTATCCATTCAGACTTGTTGGATGGTCGTTTTGCTTCTATGATGACACCAACCTTTGATTGGATAGTTTTATCGGTATGTATGACCAGATCCTGTGTGCCTTTGGTATTTATTTCATTAGTGCCTTTGTAGTAAGTATTGAGCAGGAAGTCCCGGATATTATTTTTCTGATGTTCTTCACTTTCATCATTTTTCACCTTATCCAATAGGGTAATCAGATTGGATTTAAACAGATCCATTTCGCTCCTAAGTGGTCGAATTTTGAGATAAGCCTTGTTTAAAGCCTTTTTGGGAGTAATTTTGAGTAGTTTTAACGCCATGTGTTGATTTGATATCTTTAAGGCAAATATATGATAATCTATGTTCTAATCTGTTATGAGGTTTGAATTGTGTGTATAATACATTGCACAAAATAGTTAAAGTCCCTCTTTACCCCTGCCCGTTTCAGGAACAGGCGGGCCCCCGTTCGGCGTAGGTTGCACCTACGTCGCCGTGTTGCTATGGCTATGCCATGAATCTTGGTAGAATGATATACATAATATATCTTTGCATGATATGAGTACTGGATACCAAATATATGATAAGGCAGGATCTTACTATCTTACTTTTCAAGTCGTTGATTGGGTTGATATTTTTACACGAAAAGTTTATAGGGATATCATTTTGGACAGTTTTGATTATTGCAGAAAACAAAAAGGGCTTCAAATTTGGGCTTATGTTGTGATGTCGAATCATGTTCATTGCATCTTGAGTTCTGAGAATGGGAACTTACCCGATATTATTAGGGACTTTAAGCGACATACAGCTTCAAAGATTTTGAAAGAAATAAAAGAATCAAATGAAAGCAGGAAGGATTGGATGCTTAAACGATTTGAGTTTGCCGCAAAAAGTCATAAACGGAACAGTGAGTTGCAATTTTGGACTCATGAAATGAGCAATTTTCGGTTATGAATAATGCCAAATTTAAATTGCGAATTCCATCACACCATAGATACAAATTAAGTGATGAAAATCATGCTGTGGAACTATTAAGCCATTCATTTACTTGCCAAAAAATGGCTTACATTCATGAAAATCCGGTGAGAGGTGGTTGGGTAGAGAAGGCTGAAGATTGGATGTACAGCAGTCAACGAAATTATAGTGGATTAGAAAGTTTATTTGAAATCGATGTAGCAGATATTTAATGGATTTAGTTCTTCGTATTCAAATTGGAAATTTGGCAACACAGAGACGTAGGCGCAGCCTACGCCTAGCGGGGATATATGATGGATTTAGTGCTTCGTATTCAAATTGGAAATTTGGCATCACTCAGGCGTAGGCGCAGCCTACGCCTAGCGGGGTTTGAATTGTGTGTATAATACATTGCACAAAATAGTTAAAGTCCCTTTTTACCTTCATTACCTGAAGGGACGACCCGCTCAATTTATTAAATCAAAGCGCAGGCTCATGTGTGAATCTTACAAACATTTCCCAATAGTTATGTAACAGACCAAATCTGTAGAACCTTTACTTTTGCACGGCATCATTTTGTTGCCATTAAATAATAAAAAAATGAAATCAGACATTGGTATTCCTGTAAAAAGCTTAAATAATAGCGTCAGTATGCTAGCAGCACTTTTATCAGATGAAATGACTTTATACGTCAAAACAAGGAAGTTTCATTGGAATGTATATGGTGAAAGTTTTATGGAACTACATAAATTATTTCAAAGTCAATATAATGAATTAGAAGAAATCATAGATGAAGTGGCGGAGCGTATAAACCAATTGGGCAGTAAAACAATTGGCACCATGCAAGAATTTAACGAGCTCTCAAGATTGAAAGAAGCACCTGGCACCTATCCAGCCCAAAAAGATATGATAAAAGAACTTTTGAATGACTATCAAATGGTTATTGTCGAATTAAGAAAAGATGTAGAGGGAAGTACCCAAAGTGGGAAGGACGCTGGCACAACTGATTTTTTAACAGGCATAATGGAAAAACATGAAAAAACAGCTTGGATACTTAGACGGTATTTAAGTTGAGTTATTTATTTCTTTTTTGTTATAATTTTGGTGCATAAATGAGAAGGAAAAGTAAACAATTGTATTTCGACTACACACTAAGCATCTGGCTGCGAAAATCTAAAAAAAATTTAAGGGGCGGAATAAGACAATGTTACCCAAAAATAAGCTACATTTGTCAATATTGGATGTAATGCAACAGAACTAATGTAAAACCAACAAAATAATAGGCTAAAAAATGATGTAGGATTAAATCTCCACTTGAAATTTTTAGTGCATTCAATGAAGTTGCATTTACGGCTTGAATTCAGGACATATAAAAATTTGAAATGCTTTCCCGTTCGAAAATTTGAAATCCTGTAACAGATAGATTAATAGTGTAAATTAACACCTGGAACTCATGTGTATGAAATGAAATCCAAGAACAAAATACCAGAAATAGATAAAACACTTATCAAATCTTCCAACCATTTTCCTGTGGTCGGCATTGGTGCATCCGCTGGCGGGCTCGATGCTTTTAAAAAATTACTAAGAGCGATTCCGGAAGATTCTGGTATGGCTTATGTCTTGGTACAGCACCTGGACCCTAGCCACGAAAGCATGCTGGTAGAACTGCTGCAAAAAGTTACCACAATTCCCGTATTAGAAATTGCAGATGATATAAAAGTGCAGCCCGACCATATCTACATTATTCCGAGCAATAAAATGATGATTGCCAATGATGGTGTGCTGCAGCTAAGCCCACGCCCTGCAAAAAATAAAAACGAACGCAACCTGCCTATTGACCTTTTTTTTGCATCTCTTGCTGAAGTACATCAAAGCCATGCCATTGGTGTGGTATTATCAGGCACTGCCAGCGATGGTACCATGGGATTGAAAGCTATTAAAGACCATGGAGGTATCACGTTTGCTCAAGACGAAGAAAGTGCACAATATGAAGGCATGCCGCATAGTGCCATGGAAGCCGGTGTGGTAGATTTTATTTTGCCGCCCGAAAAAATACCACAAAAA
>JAYTNJ010000173.1:0-14670 GCA_043748345.1 Saprospiraceae bacterium | reverse complement strand
CCGATTTGGACGTTTGCGATAGAAAAGATATTTTTCGGATTTGAAAATCCACACTCATGGCACCTTAATAATATTCTTCTGCATCTTATTTGTGTTTTTCTTGTGTATAGAATAGCCATTTTTTTGGGCCTAAGTTGGCGAGGTGCATTACTGATTTCATTATTATTTGGCATTCATCCCATGAGGGTAGAATCCGTTGCATGGGTCACAGAGCGTAAGGATGTTTTATTTGGTGCATTTTATTTAGGCGCACTACTTCAGTATTTAAAGTATAAACGTGATGGAAAAAATATACGTTGGGTTTGGATGACCGTTTTGTTTCTGCTATCTCTTTTTTCAAAGATTCAAGCTGTATCCCTTCCTTTAAGTATGATGGCTTTGGACTATTTTATGGATAAAAGGTGGGATTTCAAAAGTATATTAAATAAAGTACCCTACTTTTTACTTTCGATAGCTTTTGGAATATACGGTATTCTTACACTGAAAGAATTTGGTTCACTGGATTCAGCTGATGAAACAACTAATTTTAATTTTATCCAGCGTCTATTTATTGGAGCATTCAGTTTTGTGATATACCTGATCAAACTCATTGTCCCTTTCAGGATGTCCCCGCTCTATCCATATCCGAATCACTTCCCATGGTATTTCTATCCTTCTATGCTGATTGTACCTATTATTTTATATACCTTGTTTATATCATACAAAAAGGAATACAAAGCCATTTTTTTCGGACTGACTTTTTTTATTGTGAATATCTTTTTTTTACTGCAGATATTAGGTGCCGGACAAGGATATCTAGCTGACAGGTTTACTTATATAGCTTATCTTGGGTTATTTTTTATTATAGGGTACTATTTTGATAAATGGCTGATTAATAACGTAGATAAAACTAGTATTTATTTTGGTTTTGCGGGGATGGTTCTTTTTGCATTTACAATTATGACTTATCAGCAAAATAAAATATGGAAAAACAGTTCCACACTTTGGACACATGTTTTGAAGTATTATCAGGCTACAACATTACCATACGGAAACAGAGCAAATTATTACCGTGACAATAAAATGTACACAGAAGCATTGATTGATTATAACAAAACGATCAGCATGAAAGATAATCAGCCACAGGCTTACAATAGCAGGGCAAGATTGTTTTTTGATATAGCCAAAACTAATGATACATTGATGCTTGCTTTGAATGATTACAATAAGGCTATACAATATGAGCCAAAAGATGGAGAGTTCAGAATTAACAGAGGCGCGACTTATGCAAGACTTGGCAATATTGAGAAGGCTGTAGAAGATTTTAATGAAGGACTAAAACTTAAACCAGATCATGCTGTAGGGTATCTGAACAGGTCGATCATGTACCAAAATATGAATCGAATAGATCTTGCACTTCAGGATATTGATTCTTATCTTAAGTTAAATCCATATAATGCTGACTTATGGTATGAAAAAGGAAGGGCATTAAGATTGCTCAACAGGCAGCAGGAAGCAATATCCGCGTATTCTCAGGCATTAAATTTTAAAAGCAAAAATACAGGACTCTTTTATTATGAAAGGTCAAGAACATATGTCAGTCTGAATATGATCAATGAAGCAAAAGTTGATCTGCAACAGGCAATAAGTTTAAATTTCGCAAGTATTGATCCAGCATTTAAACAGCAACTAGGATTATAATGGAAATATTTAATATTAAAAATGTTTATCAAGATCTTCCTTTGGATGAAAAAGCCAATGTACTGACACATGGTTCAGGTCTTATACTTGCATTACTTTTAGGTCCTGTATTACTTTTCTCAGAAGCATTTTCCATTCAATTTTGGGGACTTTGTGTTTTCATCTTTGGTATGACTTTCATGTTTTTTAGTTCCACGTTTTATCACATGGCCAATAAAGAAGTCATAAAAAATAAGTGGAGAATCGTTGATCACATTTCCATATTTATTTTGATTGGTAGTACCTACACCCCATTTATACTCTATTATTACAATACACCAGCCGGCATTAAATTTCTCTTACTACACTGGATTATTATATTTTTTGGCATTTTGTTCAAACTGATCTTTAAAACCAGATTTGAAATAGTCTCACTGGCGCTTTACCTTATTTTAGGATGGATGGTTATATTTATCTTTGATGAAATCAGTAAAAACATGCCAGATGCAGTAAAATATTGGTTGCTAGGTGGTGGCCTTTGTTATACTTTTGGTGTTTTTTTTTATGTAAAGACCCAAATCCAATGGAATCATGCCATCTGGCATATTTTTGTAATACTAGGATGTGCCGGGCACTACGTGGCTTTGCTGCAATCATAATAAGAAAGAGACGGAAGCAGATAGTTAATACATAGTTTTTGTCTTTTGTGAAATAGCGTTACATTTGCACCTTGTTTTAAAAATATAATAAAATATGTTTTTCAATCTCATTGCAGTACCTGATTTTTCTTCTTCATCGGTTTGGTTGAGTTTGCTTACCTTAACTTTTCTTGAGATCGTCCTTGGAGTTGACAATATCATTTTTATCTCTATCACTTCCAGTAAATTGCCTAAAAGTGAACAAAAAAAAGCTACTAACATTGGTCTTCTTTTAGCTATGGGACTAAGGATATTATTGCTTCTGGGCATATCAGTGCTTATCGCAATGAATGAGCCTTGGATAAGTTTGGATTATGAATTTTTAAAAGCAGGTTTTTCGGGTCAAAGCCTTATACTGATTGCCGGTGGTTTATTTTTACTTTATAAGAGTGTGAGCGAGATACACCACAAACTAGAAGGAGAAGAACACCTCACTAAAGACGACAAAAAAAATAGAGTCTCTTTTACTTCAGCTATTTTGCAAATCACTGTTATAAATATTGTTTTTTCCTTTGACTCTATACTCACGGCAGTGGGTATGACAAATGGTTTATTTGGTTCATTGATCATCATGATAATAGCTGTTGTCATTTCAGTTCTCATCATGATGGTTTTTGCTGTCCCGGTTGGCAGGTTCGTTAATGAACACCCCACTATACAAATGCTGGGGCTCTCATTTCTGATACTTATTGGCTTCATGCTTATCATAGAAGGTGGTCATCTTGCTCACCTTAGCATACTGAAAAGTGAGATTGGCGCAGTACCCAAGGGTTATCTTTATTTCGCAATCGCATTTTCTTTACTCGTTGAATTTCTCAACATGCAACTGCGAAAAAGAGCAATCAAACCTGTCGAACTTCATTCATATGCCGAAGAGGCCAAAGACCGCGGCTTACTTAAAGAATAATTTGTAACTACATGTATAATCTGAAGATTGTTATTGCCATTCTCCTGTTATTTAGCATGCACTCCTGTCAGGAAAAAGAAGCTGAATACTATAAACTTACCGGGCCAACCATGGGTACTAAGTATCATGTGACTGTTCAAACAAGGGATGGTGATTCATTAAAAAAAGGTATTGATTCAATCCTTGCAGAATTTAACTTGTCAATGTCTGCTTATATTGACTCGAGTACGCTTACATTTTTTAATGTCTCAGAAAGTAGGTTTTGTTTTGATCCTAAAACAGATCCATATTTTGAGCCTATTTTTATCAAATCAAAGGAAGTATTTAAAGCTACAGATGGTGCTTTCAATCCATCTATTGCTCCTCTCGTAAATTATTATGGATTTGGATACAAGGAGAAAAAAAAGTTAAAAAATACAGATACTCTTGTTGTCAAAGAACTGTTGAAACTTTTAGTTTTTGATAGTTTGGAATTACAAAAAGACAGTTCAGGGCTTTTATGTATCACCAAGCCTGATAAAAAAGTTATGCTGGATTTTAATGCTATTTCTCCTGGTTATGCAGTAGATGTAATCGCTGCATATTTTGATAAACTGGGTACCCTAAATTACATGATTGAACTGGGAGGCGAAATAAGAGCCCGTGGTATGAGTGATAGAAAAAAAGATTGGGTAATAGGAATTAATAAACCATCAGAAACATCAAAGGAGACTGAAATAGAGCTACCACTTCTGATTTCCAACAAATCGCTTGCGACAAGTGGGAATTACAGAAATGCTTACGAATCTAAAGGTCAAAAATTTGCACATATAATTAATCCATTTACTGGTTTAAGTCACCCGACCGATATTCTAAGTGCAACTGTTATCGCTGATGATTGTATGAGTGCCGATGCTTATGCCACAGCTTTTATGGTTTTGGGTCTGGAAAAATCCTTATTATTAGTTAAGGAACTTAAAGGCATAGATGCGTGCTTCATATATGACATCGAGGGAGATGGAGTCTTTGAATTCAAAACCAGTGAAGGATTTTCAAAATATTATTTAGATAACGAACAAAAATAATTAGTAAATGTCTGAATTCAAATTAAACATTGAGAAGGATATTATATTTTTTGATATAGAATCCACCGGGCTCAATGTCCTGAAAGATAGAATTCTACAGATTGCCCTGATTAAATACACTAAAGATCAGATCGAACCTCAGGAACTCTTTATGTTGATCAATCCGGGAGTGCCGATATCTGATGAAGCCTATGCTGTTCACGGTATCAGCAATGAAATGGTAAGAAACAAACCAACTTTTGTTCAAGTAGGCAATGAAATATATGATTTTATAGGTAATGCTGATATTGCAGGATACAATTCCGACCGTTTTGATGTACCCATGTTAATGGAAGAATTCCATCGGCTTGGTCTGGAATTTGATATCTCCAAAAGAAAGCTATTAGATATTCAAAAAATATTTTATAAAATGGAACCTCGTACGCTTAAAGCAGCGTATAAACTCTATTGTGGGGGCGATCTTTCAGACGCTCACGACGCATTGGCAGATGCGAGAGCAACTGTTGAAGTATTTAAGGGACAAATAAGAAGATACGAAAATGTAGATTATGTAGATGGTGATGGATTTATCCACGCTGCACCTATAAAAAATGATATCCAGGCAATTGTAAACTTTATTTCCGATGATTCAATGCTCGATGTTACTCAACGACTTAAATATAATACCAAAGGGGAAGTAATTTTTAATTTTGGAAAATATGCAGGCCAAGTAGTTGCACAGGTTTTCAAAATGGAGCCCAATTATTTTCATTGGATAATGGAAAAAGATTTTTCTGCACAGGTTAAACAGATTGTAAAAAAGATTTTTGAAGAAATGAAAAAGCCATAATTATGCAAAGACACTTTTTACTTGCATACAGTATAATTATAATGTTAATTACAATAAGCTGTTACACAAGGAAAGAAGGTTGTCTGGATACATATTCCACCAATTTGGATGTGACAGCTGATGACCCATGTGAAGATGGATGCTGCCTTTATCCTGCATTAAATCTTTCCATCGAAAAAAAAGTCGGGGACTCTCTGTTTAGAATTAGTGACACATTATTCAATTCACTGGGGCAAAAATTTCGGATTATAGACCTACGATGCTATTTTTCGGATTTCTCACTTTACCAGAATCAAGGAACTCAGACAAAAACGTTGGAATTCATCACTAATTCTGACAATTCGGTTATTGTGCCCGATGATATGAAAATTTGGCGATGGGCAGATGAATCATTCAGTCCGGGGTCAGTCAAAGCATTTGGGAGTTTTGACAGTCTTATTTTTTATCTGGGACTGAATAGTATTGTGGCTAATACCACTTTTGATAACTTACCTTCCGGACACGTGCTTCTAAATGAAAATAAGCTTAAAGATGGTACAGGAAAAATCGCTTTCATGACTTTACAGTGTATTAGATATCTGACGAAAACGGACACCATAAGTATTAACATCCAGAAAACGGATTTTCCATTCAAATTGAAAATTACAAAGTCTGTGACAACCCAAAAAGGTGATAATATCGGATTTTCTTTAAAAGCTGATTATTTGGTATTAATGAAAGATGCCGACCTTAATTTATCTATTTCTGCAATAGAAAGTAAAGTCAGAAGCAACATTTCATCCTTCATATCCGTTAATTAAAAATACATAATTCTATGTATATTTTAGGTATTTTGACCCAATCGAATGAAACTGAAGATTACCATTATTTGTATTACTACGATAGCATTTTTTTTATTCTCTTGCAGTGAAGAAAATAATGAAGATGATTTGTCTTCAATTGAATATAAACCCAAGGCGTTTGCTATAAGTTTGCCGTCTCACTTTCCACCACTAACTTCTCCAGCTGACAATCCTCTGACGGTGCAAGGTATTCAATTAGGTAAACATTTATTTTACGACCCCATTCTATCGGCTGATAGCACGATGTCATGTTCTACTTGCCATTTACCTGAGTTTGCGTTCACTGACGCGAAGGCCTTTAGCAAAGGAATTGATGGTATTTCAGGTGCTCGAAGTTCTATGAGCCTGATCAATGTTGGGTTTATACGGTCAGGATTATTTTGGGATGGCAGGGTAAAAACACTGGAAGAACAAGCCCTATTACCCATAGAAGACCCCATTGAACTTCATCATACCTGGCCGGAAGTTATTAAAAAACTCAAAACTCATGCAGTATATCCTACAATGTTTAGGGAAGCTTTTGGCATTTCAAATTCGTCAGAAATTTCAAAAGAACTTGCAGCTAAAGCCATAGCGCAATTTGAGAGAACTATCATATCTAAGGATTCGAAATTTGACAGAATTCAGGCAGGTAAAGATTTTTATTCTGACTTGGAATTGATTGGACTTGGACTATATTTTGATGATGATCCTGACCTTCCGGATACTGAATGTGGACATTGTCATAATATACCTTTGGCGACCTCTGATGACTTTTTTAATAATGGAATCACAGCATCTGTATCCCTGGATGCATTTCCCGATGCGGGTCGAGGCAAAGTTACAGGCTCAAGAGCTGATAATGGTAAATTTCGAGCCCCTACCCTTCGCAATATAAGCAATTCTGCACCTTATATGCATGATGGAAGATTCAAAACTTTGGATGAAGTCATTGCCCATTACAACTCCGGGGGTAAACCTTCACCTAATGCAGACCCATTGTTGCGTCCACTCAAACTAGATGCTTTTTACGTAAAGGCATTGAAAGCTTTTATTGAAACATTCAACGATACGCTTTTTTATAAAAACCCAGAGCTCAAAAACCCATTCAGATAATAAGCCTCGAGCATTAAATTAAAATAATTTGTAATAAATTATGATTAGATAGTTTTTAGCTGTACCTTTGCAGTCCGTTACAGATAGGGGTTCATTTCTTTAACAGTAATGTCTGGATCGCGGGGTGGAGCAGTTGGTAGCTCGTCGGGCTCATAACCCGAAGGTCATAGGTTCGAGTCCTGTCCCCGCTACAAAATGAAAGGTAATTGATTGATATTCAGTTACCTTTTTTTATTGGTTGTCATTTTGGTTGTCGTGAATTTTAAGGTCGTTAAGAAATTATGGTTAAAATCTTATTAAAATTCAATTTTTACATACACTAATAAAGATTCATTTTAATATATCCTAAGATAGATCGGAGTCGCCTTGAAAGAAAAAACACTACTCAAATGATATAAATCATAGGAATTAATGGCAGATTTTATGTTAACCGAACCCTTAACCCAACAGATTTAAGTAAGATTTTTATTTTTCCAATTTTGCCGCTGAAATAAATTCCACATTGTGCGGTCGCAAATCTTCTACAAAGTCATATCTTTAGAGAGCCCCCCAGTAAAAAAAGGGTCGGAGTTTAGCCATAACACGCACGGCACGAAGCCAGCGGGGTCGGGCGGTGTTATCAAAATACCGATATAGTCCCCCCCCTTACCATTTTTGATGAAACAGTGAGTTTTGCACGTGTCTGTATAAACCTTAAGCGGTGGTCGCTAAACATATCAAAACTATTTTCAGACTTCCCCCCTGATCGGGACCAATACCCATATTGAAGTTCTATAAAAAAAAGAGAGAAAAGGTATCCTTAAATATCTTACTTAAATACCTTATTAGAATATCTTACTTAAATACCTTATTAGAATATCTTATTATAGGTCGTGTTAATTATGAAAAATGTTGAGTGAAAAATAATCAATAAAAAAACCAAGATCAAAATCTCTTTTTTATAGGTCGTGTTTTGGTCGTGTTATGGTCTTTATCTCTAAGATCAAATATACTGGTTTTACTTCTGATCTGATCAAAAGGTTACATGACAGTTATTCCGCCTTAGGCTGATCATAGTTTAATAGAAAACATTACGACTAAATATAAAAAGCGTCACTAAACATTAAGTATTAGTAGTAAATAAGAAAAGTTACATAAGTTTTGCATAAGTTTTGGAAAATGACGGAGAACTTCCTAATTTTGCCGCGATTAACGAAACTTTCCGGCCATTTGAACAGTTTCAATTTAAGTAAATAAAAATTGTTTTAACCATGATGAATACAAGAGAAAAATTCGAAGAACAGGAAGATGTTCTGGTCGAAGATGTTGTTTCTACAGGTGAGCGTTCGCATTTGATTGTTTACAACGATAATTACAATACTTTTGATTGGGTGATTCAATGTTTTATTGAAGTCTGCAATCATAGTCAGGAACAGTCTGAGCAGCTTTCTCTATTGGTTCATTTCAAAGGAAAAGCGACAGTAAAAACTGATGTTTTCTCCGTACTGAAACCTATGAAGGATGCCCTAATTGAAAGAGGCCTTTCTGCAGTGATAGAAACACTAGTTGAAGATTAAAATAGATAATATCTAATATTTTAAGACCTACATAAGGTGGTTTTCTTTGCAAAGCCACCTTTTTTTATTTAAATTATGTATTACTTTCTAGATGATCAGATTTCATTTCCGCATCCTGCCGTAGTAAAACCATCAGGAATTTTGGCTGTCTCAGGAGATCTAAGTATTGAGAGGCTTTTACTTGCTTATCATTTTGGCATTTTTCCATGGTACAATGATAATGAACCTATTATCTGGTGGTGTCCCAAGCCAAGATTTGTGATTTTTCCGGAAAAAGTTAAAGTAGCTAAAAGTATTAACTCATATTTTAACAAAAATAAATTTCATGTAACTTATAATCAGCATTTTACTGAAATCATGAGATATTGTCAATTCAGCCCAAGAAATGGTCAGAATGGTACCTGGATAAACGACGATATTGTAAATGCCTATACTACATTGAATGTATTGGGTTACGCAACATCAGTCGAAGTATGGGAAGGCGATGAACTCATAGGTGGACTCTATGGTGTCAATATTGGCAAAGTTTTTTTTGGCGAATCCATGTTCAGTCTTAAAAGTAATGCTTCTAGATTTGGGTTTATTTCACTTGCACGAAAATTGGCTGCAGAAGGTTTTTACATCATAGATTGTCAGCAACCCAATCCTTATTTGGAAAGTATGGGTGGGGAGTTTATACCAGGAGATGATTTTCAAGCCATACTAAGGTCAAATCGAATAGATTGGTTAGCAACCCAATGAAAATCAATACACTAGCCCTAATCTCATTCTAATTAAGAAAACGGATCTTACTGAACAATTCTATCCGCACAATAAGATGAAGCAAACGCCTCAGGTTTAGCTTTAAAAACAAAACCCATTCCAAGAATGTAACCCATAGCGTCTTTAAGTGCTACATTAGATTTAAATCCCGGATCAGTATTAATGTCTGCATGTACTTCCAACTCTATGTTATATTTATCCATAATTGAACAAAGACTATAGGCAAGCTGCACAGAATTAGATACTTCCGTTATCATTCGTTCTTTGATAGTCATATGACAAATCGATTTTTCCTTATTGTAATAAAGAAATCCTCCTTTTTTTTCTCTAAGAAAAACAATAACAGTAGCAAATTCAGTAATTTTTCCCTTAACCTGTGAATCTGATCCGATACAAATTTTAAGTCTGTTGCCCATGGATATTTCATGAATAATAACCGATTCGACCATAATTTCAATGGGAAACTCAATATTTTGTCCATTAAATTTTTTCCATTCCATGTTGAATATATTTAATTGAGGACAATATACATTTTTATATTTTATATATTTGATATTTTCAACAATATATATATAATTTTAAATATAAATTAGATGTTTTTTATATTTGTGTCAGCAACCATGGTAACATCATCAATCCGTCTACCAAAAAAAAGAAATACCATGAAGGCTTATTTGGGCCGGCAAATACCAGAAGTAAAAAAGTGAATATCCAGGTAATCACGAAAACCATAAATAGTGGAAACTCAATTAGGAAAATCCATGCTCCATAACCTTCTGATAAAGCCGCCATTGCCAGTAGTAGCGTGGCAATTATTTTTGTGCGGAAAATTCCTATTTTTTGAGGCATTGTTGGTTTTTTAGAAAGCTTATCTTCAGAAACCTGTCCAATATCAAAAATAATAGCTAAAACCATTACAAAAGCAACCCTTCCGAGTGTTAGCTGCAAAGATTCATACATGCTGTATCCTGACTGGAGATATGGTATCAAAGCAGTCAATATGCCAAAAACGAGCCCTATCATCAATGGCTTTAAAAAAAAATGATCTCTCCCTGGTTTTAGATTTATAATGTCCGCTCTGAAATAAAGTAAACAAATGATAAGAGAAATAATAAAAGACACCAAGGGATAGAGCCCTTTAGGCAATAAGATCAAACCAACGATACCACTAAAAAGAATAAGGCAAAAGAAAGAAACGTTTGTCCTTAAAAAATTATTTACATCCCTTTTATTAGTATATAAAACGAAATGATAATTATAAACTAAAAAAGTTACTAATCCGGTCCAAACAGCATATTTCCAATCTATACTGTTACCTGCGCACAAGTAGGTAACCGCAGTCAAAAGACAAGTACTTAATGATAAATGGTAATGGTGATGTAAATAATTGGAAAGTAACTGACGCATTAATTGTATTTTCATCAATTTATCCCTACACCGCTTCTGAGATACTTTTTGATGTTAATCCAAAATGCCGCCGCAAGATAAAATATCACAGGTGATCCGAAACTCAAAAAACTCGAATAAATAAAGTACATTCTTACTTTAGACTCATTGAGACCCCATTTATAAGCCAGGTAGCTACAAACGCCAAAGCTATACTTTTCTACAATGGGTTGAATTAAATTTTGAATAACAGACATTGATTAGGATTTGAACCTTATTAATACCTACAAAGATAAATTGTTTTTTACTCATTCTGAACTTTTTGACTGATTCTTACATTTAAGTGTTATCTTTGTATTCTAAAATAAATATTTTAACATGTTCAATCTGGTATTTGGTTTAGGAGGTCAGGAGTTGCTCGTTATAGGTCTTATTATTCTTGTTTTTTTCGGTGGTAAAAAAATACCTGAACTGATGCGAGGCCTTGGCAGTGGTATTCGTGAATTTAACAATGCTAAAAATAATATTGAAGCTGAAGTTAAGGAAAATATAAAAGATCTGGATTCAAAAAATAACAACTGATTCCTGCAGTTCTTTTAGATTAATTTGTTCAGTGTAGCTACAGTACATCAATTTGCAAACTGAATGTAAAATTCTGTTTTTGCCTAGGTAAGTTTATCTAAAACTGATAACCAACCAGGAACCTGATTTCTTTTTGACCTTCATAATTTTTTTTAAATCCTGCATTATTATAATAATCGGCTTTCCATTTGTGATAGTCAAATTGTAAACCTAATGTCATTTTGGTCCATACAGGAAGTAAAAACCTAGACCTAATCAAATCTATATTTTCCGAACCCTTAGGCTCTTGATTTGAGTAAATTAAAAAATGATTATAACTTAACGTAAAAGTACCATTTTTCTTAAAATTTGCTGCCATTTCTGCTTCAATCATAAAGCCTTGATCGTACATATAATCTCTTTCAAATTCTGGAAAAACCTCTGGCATTACAGGTACAACCAACTCAGAATTGCCACTCCCAAAGATCACAACTCCCATCTTAGTCGCATTATAAAATCTCCACTTTTCATACGTTTTTTGTATAGTCCAATCACCCGTCAAAACGATGGTACCCAATTTAAATCTATCATTATGAATAAAATCATAATGTTGACTCAAGCTTATAAGTTCAGTCTTGTATGGTAAATTGGTTAATTTAGTACCCCATATAATAGCATCCGAAGAAACATTAAAGTATAACTCTTTTTGCCCGGTATTCGAGTTATCTAAAAAATTGACCCAAGTATTTAACCTAAAATAATCAAAAGGTTTGAAATGTGATTTATTCAAATCAAAAAGCTCCCCATATTGCATCTCGAAATTCATTGTGAGCCCCATTCCTTTCATACCTTTTAAAAGCTTATCCGCCGGATGATTTGTACCTGCGTATAATACCAAAGAAACCGGAGTTAGTGATTGATTTGAAAATGGAATTTTCTTATTGAATGCGTAACGATTTATAGCAGCTACAGGGTTTATCATGCCCCCTACCAAATTACTTAAGGTCGGATGATTCAAGTTGGAAGGATGATTCCATGTGTAATTTGTCAATCTGTAAATGATCTCTCCCAAATATATCCCACCAAAAGTTGTTGTATAAAAGTCAATTGAACTTGGGGGTTCAGTTTCTGCAAAAAACTCCCAAAGTAATGTATGGGAAGCTACATATGGTACAGATGCCCAAAATCCAACATTATGTGTCCTGGCTGCGTTAAAAGCAAGTGAGCCATGAAAAGGATGGCCTATCCAGTTGGTAGGGAAAGCATCACCGTCGGTATAAAACCCTCTGTCTTTATTAATCCACCAGCTAGAAGGGGTTACATTGGCCCATTCTTTACCTAAAATATGATAATCAAATCTGTTCATTAGCATATTTATTCCAAAAATCTCAAACAATGGCTTCAAATAGTCAGCTCTTTTTATAGTATCTTTAGTAGGGGGTGGTAATAATAGACTGGCTTTTTGATACGGTGACAAAAAACAAACTGAATATTGATATTATCCAAATTAAAGGTAACCTTTTCACTATAACGGAATATATACCTATCCTTTATTACAACGATACTGTGAAGATTTATTACTTTTGGTGATTGGAGTCATTTTGTCCATTGATCATTATTAGCTATAAAAGAAGGAAAGTTTTGATATCTAAGACAATATTTATAATAAACTCTAAGAGAAGCCAATCCATTGAACTAAAATCATTTATTAGTGATGCAATGTATTATTTAGGGCATCATTCATGTGAAGTTTTATACACTGATTATGAAGGCCATGCCATTGAACTTGCAAAAAAATATTCATTAGAAGGAGTTGACCTAATATTCTCAATAGGTGGTGACGGTACGTTTAATGAAGTAATAAATGGAATCATACTTTCCGGCAAAACAAATACGCCGGTATGTCTGATTCCCAATGGTACTGGAAATGATTTTTGCAGGGCTCAGAATTTCTGCTTTGACAAAGAAAGAATATTAACTGCTCTTAAGTATCGTACTTACCTTTTTTATGATGTAGGTAAGGTATCTCAAAATAATAAAGTTAGATACTTCCTTAATGTTATGGATATTGGATTTGGTGGATTAGCTACACATATTTTAGACCAGCAAAGAAGGAAGGGCTTAACAGGAGGGCTTTCTTACTCAATCGCTATTTTAAGAACCTTTTTTACATTTAAAAAACCAAATGTTTCTTTGATACTAGATCATAAAGAAGTCTATTCTGGCAAAATGATGATGGTTGCTATTGCCAATAGCAGTACGTTTGGCAACGGCTTAGTCATTTTTCCTGGAGCAAAAGCTAACGATGGTAAACTTGGTTTAACTGTTTTGGGTGATGTAACGTTTTGGGACTACCTGATTAATCTCAGGAACCTTAAGAGAGGCACCAAAATAAAACATAAGTCCATGATGTATTCAGAAGGAAAATCTATCCACATAAGGATTAATAAAGGATATGCTCCTATTGAGATGGATGGTGAAGTTTTCGGAGATGGTGATTGCGATATCGAAATTTTACCCGGAGTCATAAAAGTTTTAAAATATTAAGGTCTATTTATTTTTTGCAAGCATCTCAAGGATTACATCCCAAAGATAGTCATAAGGAATAATCTCAACCTGAGTACTTTTTTCATCTGTGTTGAAGTGGGATTTATTTAGTTTCTTTCTTAGATCTTCGGTATAGGTTTTAGTTCTTATCGGATGAAAATTTGCAGTCCCCATTTGTATCAACATTTTAATAAAGCAATTTGAACGAAAAGTATCGTCATTTCTGAGATACCTATACGAATACTGTGTTAATGCATCAATCCTGTCTATGATCTGATCGTATTTTTTATCTGAAAGAAGAAAGAGAATCTGCAACACGATAATAGTAATATTCTGACCCGACTTGTCTTTTGAGTGAAAAGCCACACTATTCAAAAACTTTGAAAGAACAAAAGGTTTTAATAGCTTTTTCTCTTCTTCAGAGCATTCTATTTTACCGGCGCGCAATAAAAAGTACATATAAGCTTCCCTGATAGCCCACTGTTCCTGAAAGTATGGGTATTTACTTAGACTTTTATTGCTTAACACTTCAAGGGTCAATTTAAGCACAGAATTGTATTGTCTTTGAAGCACAAGATTTAAATATAGCAAACTTTTTGCATAAAACCAGTTTCTTGAACCCTCAGTAAGTATATCAGAAGCTTCATTTATCCAAATAGAAGCCTCTTCAAATTTTTTAAGGTGAAAATAAGATGTTCCTATATTCATTTTGCTTTGAAATAAGCCTCTTAAATCTACATTATTAAGATTTTTGCTTTCTTCCA
>JAYTNJ010000172.1:0-15384 GCA_043748345.1 Saprospiraceae bacterium | reverse complement strand
CAGATATTACTGAATGAGCCTTTTGTAATTTCAAAAGGAGCTTTGACTCATGCCAGAATCACGGTAATTAAAATTTATAATTCTGACGGAATCTATGGTGTAGGAGAATGCTGTCCTTTCAGATCCATACATGGCGAAACTCAAACCGGTACAGTCGCTTTTGCAAAAGATCTCGCAGAAGCCCTCATAGGAACTGATCCGAGAGAAATACATAAACATGTGTCTCTGATGGATAAGATGATTGTGGGAAACGCATCCGTCAAATGTGCATTTGACATGGCACTGTACGACCTTGTAGCAAAAATGGATAATAAACCTCTCTATGTTATGCTCAACGGAGACAGGGATAAAAAGATGTATACTGATAACACCGTCAGCCTTTTATCAAAAGAAAAGATGGCAGAAAAGGCCCTGAAATATAAGGAAATGGGCTTTCCGGTCTTAAAAGTCAAACTGGGTGAAAGAGGCTATAAAAAAGACGTAGAGCGTATGGAGGCTATCCGTAAAGCTGTAGGGTATGATCTTCCATTGCGGGTAGATGCAAATCAGGGGTGGAATTATCTGGATGCTCTGAGAGTTTTGAATGGCTTGAAAGACCTGAATATTGAGCACTGTGAAGAACCTGTCCAGGCAGGAAGTATAATCGATCAGGCAAGGCTAACAGCAGCTAGCCCTATCCCTATTATGGCCGATGAATCAGTATTTAATCACAAAGATGCCTATAAAGTATTAAGCCAGCATGCCGCTCACATGATTAATATCAAACTAGGCAAAACAGGAGGAATATGCAATGGCATGAAGCTGGCGGGATTGGCTCAGGCTGCTGATGTATATTGTCAGGTTGGCTCATTCAGTGAGTCAAAAGTAGGGATGAGTGCATTACTTCATTTTAGTATGGCGTGGGACAATATCATTTTTTATGATATGGATAGTCCACTTATGCACATAGAAGATCCGGTCATAGGTGGTCTCACATATCATAAAGATTGGGAAATGACTGTAGATGATACCCCAGGCCACGGAGCTGACTTTGATATTGATTTTTTAAAAAGGTTTGATAGCTTAGAGATAAAGTAGTAGGCGATATATCCCCATGTACAGATATTTATCCCTTATTTATTATAGATAATAAAATAAACCTAACTTTACATTTTTCTGCAAACAATTCGAATTTTTAAATCGCTAGGGATAGATATTTTAATTTATCTCAAAAATTTCCTCTTGGCTTTATTACTTTCCCAAAATAAGCTTTTTTTATTCATTTTAAAATCAAAATTTTATGAAGTTAACAATTAAAAATTATTTATTTGTCTGCCTTTTACTATTGGGCATTCAGCCTTTAACGGCACAAACCATTTCCGGCAATGTAAAGGATGATTCCGGAAACCCATTAATCGGAGTTTCAGTATATATTGAAAATGAAAATACAGGAACTGTTACGGATCTGGATGGAAACTACACCATAAATACATCGCCAGGTATTAAAAATGTAATTTTCTCATACATTGGCTATGAAGAAAAAGTAGTGGCATTAGATGTCAAAACCGGTGACAATGTTCTGGATATCAGCATGGTCATTTCTTCCAGGCTAATAGATGAAGTAGTGGTAACCGGTGGCCGAATTGGTGCTAGGTCACGTATTGACTCTCCTGTTCCGGTGGATATCATACCCATTGCCAATATTGTAAATAATGTCGGTCAGGTGGACTTAAACCAAATATTGACTTATATTGCCCCTTCTTTTCAATCTTCCAGACAAACCATTTCGGATGGAACAGATCACCTTGACCCTGCTCAGCTTAGAGGCCTGGGTCCTGATCAGGTCTTGGTCCTGGTAAATGGCAAAAGGAGACACCAGTCAGCCTTAGTAAACGTAAACGGTACTGTAAACAGAGGATCTGTCGGAACTGACTTAAATGCCATACCTGCATCTTCAGTAGAAAAGATTGAGATACTGAGGGATGGTGCTGCTGCGCAATACGGGTCAGATGCTATCGCAGGAGTGATAAATATTGTACTTAAAAAGAGTACCGGATTATCGGGAAATGTGGGGTACGGCACACACATTACTTCTTATGAAAAAAATTATGTCTTAAATAACGGTAAAAGTGATAAAGTAAATGTGACAGATGGAGGTACTATAAATCTTGGATTGAACTATGGTCTTAAAATAGGAAGTGCCGGTTTTCTAAACCTGACAGGCGAATATGTCACCAGAAGCCAGACTAACCGGACAGGTACATATACTGGTCAGATTTTTCCATCAGTAGGAGGCGTAGTAGTTGATAATGATGAACTGGCTAAAAGAGGACTCACCAGAGATGATTTTGATATGAGAATAGGTAACTCCAATGTCAATGGTGGAGGGATTGTTTTTAACTTTTCTTTGCCTTTCAGTAATGGTAAGGAATTGTATGCCTTCGGTGGATTCAATAATAAGCAGGGAAATGCAGCAGGATTTTACAGATATCCTAATGCCGTACCTGCAGCAGCGAGGGCCAATGTTTTTTCAGTGTACCCCAATGGTTTTTTACCTGAAATTAATTCTGACGTCACTGATTTATCTGCAGTCATCGGACTCAGAGGTGCAATCAGTGATTGGAAATATGATCTAAGTAACACATTCGGACAAAATACTTTCGACTTTGAGATAGCAAATTCAGTCAATTATACGCAAGCCCTGTCGTCAGCGAACTTCCAGCGAGTATTTAATGCAGGAGGATTAAAATTTTTGCAAAATACCATTAATCTGGATGTAAGTAAAAAATTTGATGTGATGAGCGGACTTAATGTAGCATGGGGAGGCGAATTCAGAGTTGACCAGTTTGGTATCACCGCTGGTGAAGAAGCATCATATAAAAATTTTAATACCGCAGCAGGTGTTGCAGCGGGTTCTCAGGTTTTTGCAGGCTTTTTACCTGCCAATGAGGGTTCCAATTCTCGTAACAACAAGGCAATCTACCTCGATATTGAACAAAACTTTAGCAAAAAGCTGCTTTTGGCGGGTGCTTTAAGGTTTGAAGATTATTCAGATTTTGGCAGCACCATAAATTATAAATTGGCGACCAGATACAAACTTATAAAAGGTGTTGCTTTACGAGCATCTTTCAGCACGGGTTTCAGGGCACCATCTCTGCAACAGAGATTTTATGCAAAAACGAGTACACTTTTTGTTTCTCAGGGAGGAACATTAGTCCCGATAGAAAGTGGAACTTTTACTAATGACAGTAAACCTGCTGAAATTTTGGGAATACCAACACTTAAGCAGGAGACATCAAATAGTTATACAATAGGAGCTACTCTTAATCCAACCTCCAATTTTGAGATTACTGTAGATGCTTATCAGATTGATATTGATGACAGAATAGTACTCACGAATAACTTTAATGATGGAGGTAATGCTACTATTAAAGCTCAGTTGGCTGCAGCCAATGCATCCAGTGCAAATTTCTTTACCAATGCTATTGACACAAGAGCAAGAGGTATAGAGTCTGTAATCAGTTACAACCTAAAGCTAAATGATGCATCGTCACTGAGGTTTGTGGTGGCCGGAATATTTATTAAAAATGAAGTTAAAAAAGATGCCAACGGCAAAGCAATAGTTAAAGCATCTAAAATACTTCAGGAAACTGGCCAGATAGGCAATTATTTCAATAGAGAAGATCAGAGTAGGATTGAAGTAACAAACCCAAATGACAAAGTGTCATTTACCCTAAACTATAAAAATGGTAAATTCGGAGCCATGTTGAGAGGGGTAAGGTTTGGACAAGTCACATATCTGGATCCTACCATTGATCCTGCTAAGCCAGATGCATGGCCTACCAATGCTTTAACAGGCACAAAACAGTCGCTGGATCAGGAATTCAGTCCAAAATTTGTGACCGACTTGTCGTTAAATTATGAAGTTGCTAAGGGAGTTGTTTTTAATATTGGAGCAAATAATATCTTTGATACATATCAGGATTTACATACCCATTCAGGAAATTTTAGTTCGGGCAGATTTGTATATTCAAGGAGAGTACAGCAAATGGGATTTAATGGCAGACTAGTTTTTGCAAAATTTAATTTCAATTTTTAATAAACTTTAGAGACAATTGCTTAAAATTAAAAAACCGGCATTAGTTTAAAACTTTTGTCGGTTTTTTTGTTTACATGTTGTTTGTTGACAAGTACAAACGTAATTATTGTTTGCCTTTAGTGAAGATTAATTATAATAGTGTTATTTTTTTGTTTGTATTCCTCTTTTAATGGTCACAACTGGACAAGAAATTCTATTTTGTAAAAACATTAAACTTATAAAAATTGAATCGCAGATTTGCTTTTATTTATATAAATTATATTTTTTTTTAAATTATTCAATCTAATTTTCAATATTTGCAAAAAATAAAGTTCAATAATAATTTTAAGTAAAGAAATATAATTTAAAATGAAAAGGATAGGTATATTATTTGGAAAAGAAAACACTTTCCCCCAGGCTTTTATTGATAGGGTAAATTCCAAAAAAATAAAAGGTATTATTGCTGAGGCAGTTCAAGTAGATGTAGTGGAGCAAGCTGATCCGACAGAATATGCAGTAATCATTGATAGAATATCACAGGATGTACCATTTTATAGAGCATATATAAAAAATGCAGCACTCATGGGAACAGCCGTTCTGAATAATCCATTTTGGTGGAGTGCTGATGAAAAATTTTTTAATAATTGTCTTTCAAAAACCATAGGAGTACCTGTACCAAATACAGTGTTACTACCATCGCACAACAGGCCTGATGATACATCTGAGCAGTCTTTCAGAAATCTTAAGTATCCTACTGACTGGCAAAGGATATTTGATTATATAAAATTTCCGGCGTACATGAAACCTCATTCCGGTGGTGGTTGGAAAAGCGTTTACAAAGTAACCAGTCCCGAAGACTTATGGGTCAAACATGCAGAAACTGACCAATTGGTAATGCTTTTGCAGGAAGAGATAGTTTTTGATCACTATTTCAGATGTTATTACCTTGCAGGAGACCGTGTTCATGTCATGCCTTATGAGCCCAGAAATCCCCACCATCTTCGTTATGTGGTCGAAAACCCAACTAAAGATGCTAAACTTCTCGCTACTATTAAAGATTATACTATAAAGTTGTGTCATGCACTGGGTTATGATTTTAATACAGTAGAGTTTGCTGTAAGGGATGGTATTCCTATAGCTATCGACTTTTGTAATCCTGCTCCTGATGCTGACATTAATTCGGTAGGACAAGTAAATTTTGACTGGATTGTAGAAAATGCTGCTGAGATGGCCATCGAAAAAGCCAAAAATCAGAAGCCAAATCAAAATAACCTTACTTGGGGTACTTTTATCAGTGATATATTTGCAACTTCAAAAAACACACTCGTAAAGAAATAAATCTTTTTTTTAAACCAAAAGAGATTTAGTTTCCCGGCAATAGTCTTACTTCTGATGGAAGAGAAACTGAAAATGGCAATACTGGATATGAACAACGGACGTCCAAATCAGGGCATGCGTTGTATTCGGGATATCACTACCATGTACAGTAGCGCTTTTGATATAGATGAGTTTGATGTCAGAAGTAAAAATGAAATTCCGGATCTTAGTTATGATGTGTATATCTCAAGTGGAGGACCAGGCAATCCGATGGAAGGTGATGGCGTTTGGGATAAAGCTTGGTACAATTTAGTGGGGGATCTATGGGAGTATAACCTTGAAAGTAAATTTGATAAAAAATACATGTTTTTTATATGCCATTCCTTTCAGATGGCTTGCCATTTTTTTGAATTGGGTACCATTACGGCCCGCAAATCGACCTCATTTGGTATCATGCCGATACACCAAACAAGATATGGAGAGAATGATACAATATTCAAGAATCTTCCTGATCCTCTCTATGCAGTAGATAGCAGGGATTATCAGTTGATACAGCCCGATCTCGATGTTTTCAAGATGCATGGAGCCAAAATACTTGCTTTAGAAAAGATAAGATCACATGTAGAATACGAAAGAGCTATTATGGCAGTTAGGTTTTCCGATGAATTTATCGGCACTCAATTTCACCCTGAAGCCGATCCTATTGGGATGAAAATTCATTTTGAGAAACCAGAAGTAAAGGGCCAAGTTGTAAATAATTTTGGACAGGACAAATATGATGCTATGATGGAACATATCGATGACCCTGACAAAATAGAATTAACACATGATACTGTACTTCCGCTTTTTATTGAAAGCGCACTCGATTCTATTTATGAGCTTAATGCAGTAATGGTATGATACCCGAAATCAGAGAGAAATTTAATAGGTCTTTTACCATCAAAAAGTATGAGAACTTTAAGGAAGGCCTGAGATCCATGTACAATTGGAAACCTAATTTCAGAGAAGCTGAAACACCTTTTTTTATTCCTGCTCTTTTGAAAGTAAGACTGCTGGAAGCTTGTGAAGAGATAACTGAGTTGTTGCTCAGCATGGATTTAAAGAAAATATCTCAGGGAGCATTATTTGATGAAAGTATCATCGTTCCCAATGAAGACAGTCACACCACTTTTTTACAAATGGATTTTGGAGTTTGTCTGGACGAAAATAATGATCCTTTCCCAAGATTGATAGAAATTCAGGGATTTCCTTCGGTTTATTTTTTTCAATATATGGCGAGTAAAGCCTATAAGCAGCATTATGACATTCCATTGCATATGACCCCATATTTTAATGGATATGATGAAGATTCTTATATAAAAAGGCTTTATGATATTATAGTCGGTGATTCTGACCCTAAAAATGTGATCATTCTTGAAGTAGAACCGGAATTGCAGAATACCTACATTGACCTTTTAAGCACTTCAGTCGAACTGGGTATCCCGGTGATTTGTGTGACTAAAGTGATCAAGGAAGAAAAAAGGCTTTATTATATTGACAAAAATGGGGATAAGCAAAGGATAGAAAAAATTTATAATAGAGTAATTTTTGACGAGCTTCATCAAAGGACAGATCTGCAGATGCAGTTTAAATTTACTGAAGACTTGGATGTAATCTGGGTCGGCCACCCCAACTGGTTTTACAGAATCAGCAAATACATTATGCCCTTCCTTAAAAATAAATATGTTCCTGAAACCCACTTTCTCAAAGATTTAAAGGAATTACCTGATGACCTACACAATTTTGTTTTAAAACCCCTATTTTCTTTTGCTGGAGCTGGGGTAATCATTGACGTCACAATACAAGATATTGAATCAATTGTGGACATATCCAACTACATCCTCCAACGAAAAGTTACTTACGAACCTGTATTAAAATCACCAAATGACCCCGTAAAAGTGGAAGTACGGATGTTGATGCTTTGGCCTGAAAATGATAAGCGTCCCCATGTAGCGGTCAATCTGGTCCGCCTCTCAAAAGGCAAAATGATTGGGGTTAAATACAATAAAGATAAGGACTGGGTAGGCGGAAGTGTCGGTTTTTATGAAGGTGATATTGACTAAGTAAACCCAACATCTTTAGGTTTGGTACATGCCATAGGAATCAGAAATGGATATAGTCTATGAAAAATATTATTTCTGTCTTCCATTATATAAAACAATGGATATACCATACATAAAAAATCTATCTTCCTGAGGTCTGATAGCTATATAGGCATCATCAAACTGATAATTGAGTTCCTGATCAAAATTGCTGATATCTAAATTTCTAAGTGGTACCTGAACGTATGGCTTAAATGCGATGCCTACTTTATCCCCTCCGAACTGAAAAATTAAATAAAACTTGTTGGCAAAGCCGGAATCTTCTAATACAGATTTTTTCTTCCTTGGTGCACCGGTAATATCAGTTTTCATCCTAACAGTCCGATAGCCCATTGAAGCACCATATCCGAAATGGCCAAAATAGTTTTCAATTGCTGCAGAATACTCTGTCATGCTTAAGTACCATTTATCCTGAAAGTTGCTCATATTCTGCAATTTACCGAATACATCACTTTTATCACTCATACTATTCCAGGAGAGTTCAAATCCAACTTTATTCATTCTATAACGAAGGCCAATTTCCAAGCCATGCATGGATTTGAAAATGTCTAACTTATCATCCAGAGAGCCGCCGCTAAATTTTTTTACAAAACCGTCATTAAAATCAGTTACAACTTTGTTTAAAACTGGGGCATTGGTGATCCCATTTGAGTATCCGACTTTTATATTTAACTGACCAAATGAATTGGCGTTTAAGAAAATAATAATAAAACAGATCAGCGATTTTTGGATTAAAGGCATGAGTTTGTTTAAGATTATTGAAAAGATGTGTAAAAATAAGTGAAATTTACGAATCTTTGCACTCAAAGTCCTAAACATAGCTTTTTATGTCTAAAAGAAAGTTTAAACCGGCAGAAGTTAAAATTAAATCTGCACCCGCCAAAGTAGATATTCTGGCCATAGAACATACAAAACGAAATTTTTATACATCATCGATTTTTAAGGAATACCTGCCTGCTTCACTTATCATTATTGTCTTTAGTTTTGTTTTGTATTATCAGTGTATTTCATACGGATATGTATTGGATGACCTAATAGTGGTCAATGAAAACAAATTTACAAAAGAAGGATTTAAGGGTGTGTGGGATATCTTTACTACTGAAAGTTTTGAAGGATATTTTGGCGAGAAAAAGGAATTAGTGCAGGGAAATCGATACAGACCTTTATCAATTGCAACCTTTGCTGTAGAATATGGGATAGTAGGAGGTGAAAATCCTGCTTTAAGCCATTTTATCAACATTTTACTTTATGCCTTTACTGGCATTATTCTAATGCTGATTTTAGTTATGCTTTTTAGAAATTTCAATGCCAATAAATGGTGGTTTTCTGTACCGTTTGTGGCTTCCATTATTTTTATGGCACACCCTATACATACTGAAGCGGTTGCTAATATCAAGGGTCGGGATGAAATAATGGCAATGCTTTTTTCTCTGGGAGCATTGTATGCGGCTCTAAGATATATGGATCAAAGTAAACGTAAGTGGCTGATTGTAAGTATGTTTAGTTATTTTCTTGCGCTCCTTTCTAAGGAGAATGCCATAACTTTTTTGGCTGTGATTCCGGTCACTATTTATTTTTTCAGTGAGACGGATTGGAAAAAACTTAGCAGACTCGGCTTTTGGCTATTGGTCACAACTATTTTGTACCTCATGCTCAGGTTTAATATGGCAGGAGTTCCTAAATTCAGTGTGGAGATTAAAGATTTGATGAATAACCCTTTTCTGGGTATGAAATCAAATGAAAAATTTGGAAGTATCATGTACACACTCATTAAATATATTCAATTATTGATATGGCCTCACCCACTTTCTCACGATTATTATCCATACGCTATTCCAAAGATTAGTATCTTTAAAGCTATCCCATTGGCATCAGTCATATTTTATATTGGTTTGATATATCTTGCATTTAAAGGGATAAAAAATAAGAATCCTTACGCTTATGCTATATGGTTTTATCTCATTACACTTTCTATAGTATCCAATATTTTAATTAATCTAGGTACTTTTATGAATGAAAGATTCATATTTATGGCCTCTGCAGGATTTTGTATTGCTATAGCCTATTTTATTACGCAACATTTACCAACACTTAATAAGGATTTTGGTAGAAAAGTAGCAATGGCAATTGCGATTGTGGCGGTGGTAGGATATGGGGCAAAAACATTAGCACGTGTACCGGTATGGAAGGATGCTCTTTCCCTCAATGAAGCAGCGGTTGCAATTTCTTCCAACAGCGCAAGAGCTAACTCCTTTATGGCAACCGCCCTTTTTGAAAAATTTAAGGTAACTCAAAATATCGATGAGAAAAAAAATCTCCTGAATAAAACAGAATTTTACTCCAATAAGGCCATAGCCATCCTGCCTGAATATGTAAATGGAAATCTTATGATGCTCGGGGTAGTGTCAGAAAGATATAAGTTGGATAATGATATAAATAATTACATTAAAGGTATGAAACCGATCATCCTAAGAAGACCTGATATTCCATTTATTAAGGAGTTTAGCGAATATCTAAAGGATAGAGGTCATAATACTGAATTATTTCCCTTTTATCTCGAAATGGGCACTGAACTTTTAAAATTTACGGATGGAAAACGTAATTTTGCCATTCAATTTTTGAACTATGCCTATCAGATACAACCGACTAACAAGCAGGTAAATGCAGCATTGGGACTAGCATATGAATTGTCTGGTAATGTGCATGAATCTTTAAAATATAAAACAGCGGCGCAGTCACTGCAATGACAGATCAGGAATACTTACATCTCATCGCTCTGACAAAAACACCAAAAGTTGGTCCTGTAGTCGGCAAAAACCTGATTTCATATTGTGGGGGTATAGAAGATGTCTTCCGTGAAAGTAAAAAAAATCTTCTTAAGATTCCGGGGATAGGTACTCTGTTTACAGAAAATTTTAACCCTTCAGCAGCATTAAAAGATGCTGAAAAAGAAATGGAGTTTATTCAGAAGAATGGGATACAGATGATGGCTTATCTGGACCAAAAATATCCTAAAAGGTTGTTGAATGTTGAATCCAGCCCATTGCTGTTATATTTTAAAGGAAATGCAGAGCTTAATAATCATAGAATAGTATCAATAGTAGGAACCAGAAAGCCATCTGATTACGGTAAGCTCATGTGTGAAAAAATAGTGGAAGGGTTGCAACCGTATCATATACTACTGGTAAGTGGTCTTGCATATGGAATAGACGCAGTAGCTCATCGAAAATCATTGGATACAGGAATTCCTACCTTAGGTGTTTTGGGTCACGGACTCGATAGGTACTATCCTTCTGACCATTCGTCTCTGGCTAATAAAATGATTCAACATGGTGGAGTAATCACAGAATTTACTTCAGGCACTCTTCCGGATAAAGAGAACTTTCCCATGAGGAACAGGATCATTGCAGCTATAAGCGACGCAGTTGTGGTAATCGAGTCAAAGAGGAAAGGTGGCTCAATTATAACAGCAGAATTTGGTAATGATTATAACAGAGACGTATTTGCACTGCCTGGCTCGGTGACTGAAGAAAGATCAGAAGGTTGCAATAAGCTAATCAAACAAAACAAAGCACACCTCATCGAATCAGCTGCAGATATTGCTTATATTATGCGTTGGGAGGAATTGGATGCACAAAAAGTCATACAGCAACAGTTGTTCGTAGAGTTGACAGAAGACGAATCCAGAATGATAGGAATGATCAGAGATGCAAAGGAGATAGCTATAGATGCATTGACATACCGTATGGCAATGACTCCATCTGAAGTCTCTGGTATGCTGCTAACTTTGGAATTTAAAGGTCTTTTAAGGTCTTTGCCAGGAAAAAAATATACTGTAAATTAGATTTATAATTTGATAAATTTTTCTCATGATAAAAAAACGTTTCTTCTGTATTGATGCCCACACGTGCGGCAATCCGGTAAGATTGGTAGTTGGCGGTGGCCCTGAATTATTAGGTAACAATATGGTGGAGAAACGTTCATATTTTTTAGAGCACCACGATTGGATAAGGAAGAGTTTGATGTTTGAGCCTCGTGGCCATGATATGATGAGCGGAAGTATTCTTTACCCACCTTCTGACCCTGCAAATGATGTGGCTGTTCTATTTATTGAAACCAGTGGCTGTTTGCCTATGTGCGGTCACGGAACAATCGGTACTATTACCATTGCCATAGAAGAAGGTCTTATTTGCCCCAGAATACCCGGAAAAATAAGAATGGAAGCGCCGGCTGGACTAGTTCAAATTGAATACCGGCAGCAGGCAAATGGGAGAGTTAATTCTGTCAAACTGACTAATGTAGGGTCTTTTTTGTATAAAGAAGGACTATTTGTGGACTGTCCTGAATTAGGAGAATTGACCCTTGATGTAGCTTATGGTGGTAATTTTTACGCTATTATAGATCCGCAAAAAAATTTTAATGGTCTTGAAAATCATACAGCGGACCAACTCGTTTCGTGGAGTAGGCAGATCAGACATGATATAAATACCAAATATACATTTCAACATCCTGAAATTTCTGATATTAACTGGTGTAGCCATATTTTGTGGACAGGAAAGTGTATAGATCCGACGTCCACAGCCAGAAATGCTGTTTTTTATGGAGATAAAGCCATTGACAGATCTCCCTGTGGTACTGGTACATCAGCACGTATGGCTCAGTGGTATGCTAAAGGTAAGCTCAAACAGGGTGATAAGTTTATTCACGAGAGTTTTATAGGAAGTAAGTTTACCGGTACCATTGAAGGAATAACAAAAGTAGGAGGTTTTGATGCCATCGTTCCCGGTATTGAAGGGTGGGCAAAGATTTATGGTTACAATACAATACTGGTCGACCCGGAAGATGATCCTTATGCTGGTGGGTTTCAGGTGATTTAAGAAGGTATGTTTTCTATCAAATTTTGATCGTTTTCAATTCATATTTCCTGTATATTTGTATTTTTAAAGTTTTTTTATAGCAACGTATGAAAGATATAAAGAAGGAAAACTTAATAGCTGAACCCATAGGAGATTATGGAGTAGAGTACACTTATGCCGACTATATGAAGTTTGAATTTGAAGAAATGGTAGAGCTGATACGTGGTAAAATTTTCAGAATGAGTCCGGCACCCAGGGCATCCCATCAATCAGTCAGTGTCAGTTTATCCAGTATGATCTGGACATATTTGAAGGGAAAATCTTGTAAGGTCTATGAGGCTCCTTTTGATGTTATCTTACCAGTAGCCAATAAAAAAAGAGATAAAGCTACTACCGTCGTTCAGCCCGATATCTGTGTTATATGTAATCCGGAAATCATAGAAGAAGCCGGTTGTTTTGGCGTGCCGGACTGGATTATAGAAATACTCTCTCCTCATACCCGCAAAAAAGATCTACAGTTAAAATACGATGTGTATGAAGAAGCCGGCGTAAAAGAATACTGGATAGTGATGCCACAGGAAAAACTGATCGAAGTATTCATACTCGAAAATGGTAAATACAGGAGAGTTAAAACCTACGCCCAGGATGATGAAGTACCTTCACATACGCTACCTGAATTATCTCTTAAGTTAGAGGAAATATTTGATAAATGATGAAAAAAATAGAACAGGATGGATGGCAATTATAAAGAAAACATTTTAACAGAACCCATAGGTGAATATGGCATCGAGTATACTTACGCCGACTATATGAAGTTTGAATTTGAAGAAATGGTAGAGTTGATTCGCGGTAAAATATTCAGAATGAGTCCTGCGCCAAGGTCTTCTCATCAAATAGCCGCAGGCAATATATATGGTCCATTATGGCATTTATTAAGAAAATCCACTTGCCAGGTATTTATAGCTCCTTTTGACGTTATACTACCTATAGCCAATAAAAAAAGAGATAAAGCCACAACGGTCGTTCAGCCGGATATCTGTGTGGTGTGCAATCCGGAGATAATAGAAGAAGCCGGTTGTTTTGGCGTGCCGGACTGGATCATAGAGATACTCTCACCACATACCCGCAAAAAGGATCTACAGTTGAAATATGATGTATATGAAGAAGCCGGTGTAAAAGAATACTGGATAGTGATGCCACAGGAAAAACTGATCGAAGTATTCATACTCGAAAATGGTAAATATAGGAGAGTTAAAACCTACGCCCAGGATGATGAAGTGCCTTCACACACGCTACCTGAATTATCTTTTAAACTCGAAGATGTGTTTGATTAAGTAGTTTATTAGAAAATTCAAAAAAAATATTTCTTAATTAAAGTTCAAACATATCTTTTAAATAATTTTTATCCATGCACATTACCATCATAGGTGCCGGCGTCATAGGCTTAACCGTCGCTTATTATCTCCGTAAAGAAGGTCACGAAGTCACCATTATTGATCGTGGCAATGGAACAAATAATTGTTCGTTTGGTAATGCGGGTTATATTTCACCCAGCCATTTCATACCATTGGCCTCGCCAGGTATCGTCGCTCAGGGATTAAAATGGATGCTGAGTTCGACAAGTCCGTTTTACATCAAACCCAGATTGAATACTTCTTTAGTAAAATGGGGACTGAAGTTCTATGCCAATGCCAATGAAAAAACAGTCGCTCAAAATGCACCCCATCTCAATAACATCCTGCAACTCAGTCGAAACCTGATAGTAGATCTGGATCAGGAGTTGGACCATGGTTTTCAACTAGAAACCAAAGGATGCTTCATGCTATACAAATCTGCTGAGACTGGACATCATGAAGCTGAACTCGCTCATGAGGCAAAAAAGTACGGCATGGAAGCTCTGGTTTTGTCCAAAGAAGAAGTTCAGGTTATGGAACCTGAAGTAGAAGTGGACGTTCTTGGTGGTGTATATTTCCCCATCGACTGTCACTTGCACCCGGTGCGTATGATGGAGATGCTAGAAAAAGCAAATATAAGCAAAGGCGTAAAAATTTTATACTCTCAAGAGGTGACGGATTTTGAAACCGTCGGTGGTAAAGTTAAGGCTGTAATTACTGATAAAAGCAATTATAAATGTGAACACTTGGTGGTGGCAGGAGGAGCATGGCTAGAATTGCTTTCTAATCGTCTGGGAATAAATCTTTTGCTTCAACCGGGCAAAGGGTATAGCACCACATATCTAGAAAGAAATAAAAATCTAAAACATCCGGCTATTTTGGTGGATGATCGTGTAGCGATGACCCCTCTTGGATCAGAACTCAGAATAGGAGGTACAATGGAATTGGGAGGGATCAATCAAGATGTAAATATGAAGAGAGTGACTCCTATCGTTACTGCCGCAAATTCTTATTATCCTGATCTAAATTTGGAAACTCCGGCTATCTCTAATGTTTGGACGGGATTAAGACCTTGCTCTCCTGATGGATTGCCCTACATTGGTAATAGTACTCATCATACAAATGTCACCGTAGCGGGCGGCCATGCAATGTTAGGCATATCACTGGCTGCCGGAACAGGTTTATTGGTCAAACAATTGATTCATAATGAAAAGACTGAAATACCTATGGATGCATTTAGGCTGGATAGATTTTAGATCGATGTTTTTGAAATTTTGTGATCATCAAAAATTGTTATGCTCAATACAAATTATATTCAAAAAATGTAATCTTGCTGATAAAAAATCATGAAAATTATCCGGGTTTATTGTCTGGCGTGTAGTTGGCCTATATTCATCAGTAAAGCACGTTCTGAACTTTCACAGTCTTTTGCCAACCTTAGGCTGACAGAGCAGACAAACTGACTTACCTATTAATATAGTCTATTTAATAACCCGTTGCGCAGTTAAGCTGCAAGAGCAGTTTTGAGTTTATTTAATGATTTTTGTTTAGAAAAATTGAGAAATTGAAGTGCAGCTACGGCGGCGACTTTACAAGTCAATCTGGAGATAAGTCCATCA
>JAYTNJ010000171.1:0-51775 GCA_043748345.1 Saprospiraceae bacterium | reverse complement strand
AAGTAACAAAAAAAGAAAAGAAACATATAATAATAAATAATAATATATTTATTATAAATTAAGATTAAACTGTCCGAACATTGGGGGTAACTATATAATGTCTATTTTCACCATAAATTAATCATCATGCAAATCAGAAATTCACTCCTTGTAACCGTGATGTTGGGCATTACTTCCTCCATATTTTGCCAGCATCTCACCCTTAAGGTATTAAAAAAAACCTGTTGAAATTTATAAAGATCCTTGGGGTATTTCTCATATTTATGCAGAAAACGAGCATGATTTGTTTGTGGCACAAGGATATACTGCAGCTTCAGACAGACTTTTTCAGCTCGAAATGTGGCGCAGGCAGGCTACAGGCACTTTGTCAGAACTTTTAGGTGAACGGGAACTTAAGCGTGATATAGGAACAAGATTATTTAAGTTCAGAGGTAATTTAGATCAGGATTTAAACCACTACCATCCACGAGGCAAACAAATTGTGGAGGCTTTTGTAGCCGGGATAAATGCATATATAGCAGAAGCCCGCCAAAATCCTGATGAACTTCCTTTTGAATTCGGTGTATTGAATACTTTGCCCGGTTATTGGACTACTGATGTGGTCATTAGCAGACATCAGGGTATCCTTGGCAATGTGGTTGAAGAACTCAAAAACGCCCAACTGGTAAAACTCATTGGTGCTGAAAAATTGCGCGAATTGAAATGGTTTCATCCGAAAAAAAACGATAATGAACCCAACCTTGATGTAGATCAATTGGTAGATAATGAAACACTATTTTCAAATGTTTTGGAATATTATCAGGCCTTTCGGTCTCCGTTAAGGTTTCCAAAAAAGGATATTAAAATTGGTTTATTACAAAATTTTGACGAATGGTACCATGAAGAGAAAGAGTATGTGGGATCAAACAACTGGATTGTATCGGGCAATCTATCACAAAGTGGTTATCCCATGTTGGCAAATGACCCTCATCGAGCCCAGACAACACCGTCTTTACGTTATTGGGTTCATCTCAACGCTCCCGGATGGAATGTGATTGGTGGCGGAGAACCCACATTACCTGGTGTATCTATCGGACATAATGACCACGGAGCTTGGGGATTAACCATTTTCGAAACGGATAACGAAGATTTATATGTTTATGAAACCAATCCTAAAAACCCGAATAAATATAAATACAATGGTCTTTGGGAAAATATAAAAATTCTAACAGATACTATAAAAGTCAAAGACAGGTCACCTGAAGTCGTGGAATTAAAATATACCCGACATGGTCCGGTCGTTTTTCAAGACAAAAAAGTAACAGGCTCTATGCCGTAAAAGCCGGCTGGCAAGAAACAGGGTGCGCTCCATATTTGTCAAGCTTGAGAATGAATCAGGCAAAAAACTGGCAAGAATTCAAACAGGCATGTACGTATAGCCGCATTCCAAGTGAAAATATGATTTGGGCTGACAAAAGTGGCCATATAGCATGGCAAGCTGTTGGTCTTTCGCCAATACGTAAAAATTGGTCAGGGTTAGTGCCTGTACCAGGTGATGGCAGGTATGAATGGGGCGGATATTTGCCTATAGCGCTTCTTCCGAACAAAATTGATCCGAAAGAAGGGTATGTGGTTACAGCAAACAACAACATGACACCCAATGACTATCCTTATAGAAATGCCATTGGCTGGACATGGACGAATCCTGTACGTGCTCATCGTATTGAAGAGGTCTTGGCTTCAGGCAAAAAGCATACGGTTGCTGACTTCGCTCAGCTTCAAAATGATCATGTTTCCCTGAAAGCCAGAGTTTTGGTCCCTCTTTTAAAAAGAACCAAAATAGATCCGAAATATCAGAATTTAAAACAATTGCTGGAAAATTGGGAGTCATTTGCACTCGATCCTGAATCCATTGAAGCTACCATTTATGTTGAATGGGAAAGACTTTTAAAAGAAAAATTATATCAAATGGCCCTTCCTGAAAAATCCAGGAAATATTTAAACACAATACCTACAAAAATCCTGACAGATTGGATCATAACACCTTCTCCATTTTTTGGGCCAAACCCGGTACTTTCGAGAGACTCTCTACTGACAAACAGTCTTGCACAAGCTATAGAAAATATTATAAAAAAGCTGGGCGATGATGTAAATAAGTGGCAATATGGCCAGGAAAAGAACAAACACATTCGATTGACTCATGCATTATCTGAATGGGTGGAAGACACTACCTTACTGGAAAAAATCAATCTTGGGCCTATCCCACGCGGAGGTTACGGAGAAACTGTCAACAATACAAGCAATAATTTAAACCAAAACCATGGAGCTTCATTCAAGATCATAGTCGATACTGAAAACTGGGATAAAACGCTGGGCATAAATAGCCCTGGCCAATCAGGCGATCCCCGATCAAAACATTACAGTGATCTTTTTAATCTCTGGGGCACAGGAGGATATTTTCCGGTTTATTTCTCGAAATCAAAAATTATAGAAGCTTCGGAAAAAAAATTAGTCTTAAAACCTTGATTGGTCACTTAATCGTAAGCGTATGATTAAAATTCCATCATTTGGCTGCAAGTAGCACATTTTATTTTGCGGTATATTTTTCGCCGTAGCTGCCGACTTTTAATGGAATGCGTTGCGAGCCTGACAGAATGATGCGATGCAAAATCGTGTTAAGAAATCACGATTTAATGAAAGAAACCAGTCAAACATTTGATTGGATGGGTGGCTTTCGCAGTTCCTTCATTTTCGAGTAAAACCCATTTACTCGATTCTCGTCATTTGACGAGAACACTCAGTCATCCTACCCAGCATCAGAACGAAACCAGGGAAGTAGATTTTTCAAAGGCAGACTTGTTAAACTCGGATGGCGGCCCACACCTTCCGAAGTTTAGCATTAAGCTCATCTGCCCTGTTTTGATATAATAAATAATGATGTAAAAACCCTTTTTTAATAATTATCATATCTACAGCTAAAAAGGATATATTTGTATCCGAGATTGCAGCAATTTGGCGTCAATCTCTTGTTAACAGCAATAAATTTTATTTTTATGAGTCAACCAAAACTATACAACAAATTCGCAATCGTAGCAGTCTCTATACTTGGAACTCCATTTGTCGGATCAATACTTTATTCTGAAAATCTACGGGCATTAGATAAAGGTGGCAGGTTCATGCCGATTCTCTTTGCATTGATTTATAATGGTGTTGTCGGTAGGATTTTGAGAAACAAATTTCATATTTCTGAGATTATCTCTTACGTGCCAATGAATCTAATAGGAGGGTTAATTCTTATTTGTATATTTTGGACACGACAAATTGGAGATCTCGAATTTGAATCAAAGCCATCATGGAAACCTATGATGATTATTATTTTAATTATTGCAGCTCTTATTGCAATTGGATTTTCATTTAATAAATTTTTTACAGGCTTTTTGAATTAAATTAATTTACAGAAGCTATCTATTGATCCTGGTCTCCAACTTTTTCTTCAATATTTAGTAGGTAGATGTTAAATGTGCTACCTGTTTTGATAAAATAAAAGGTAATGTAAAATCCCTGCTGGATAATTTGGACACATAAAGCTAAAAAGTATATTTTTGTATCCGTAATTGCCGCAATATTTTGGGTGGCATGCACACTAAAAAACACAAATTTTCATTAAAGATTAAAAATATGAAAGTTGCTTGCTCTATATTGATGATGCTATTTTGTTTTCTGTGTAGGGGTCAATCCACTTTATTTGGTGATAAATGTATCGGACAATGGAAAGGCACCACTTCAGAAACATAAACGTTAGATATAATTATAAAGTGGCTACTCAATAACAAGTGATGTAATAAATAAACTAAAAAAGACAAATATGCCAACAAAAGGACAAACAATAATCGATCCGACAAATGATGATTCTTATGAGTTTTTAGAAACTGCAAAGGATACTAACGGAGAACGAGTAACGATGAAAGCAATTATTAATAGCAAAGGACAATATGTTCCAAACCACTTTCACGTTTTGCAAGACGAGACTTTCGAAGTTATTTCGGGACAACTAACTGTTATGTTCGAAGGAAAAACACTTAAACTAACATCAGGACAAAAAATAACTTTACCTAAAAATATTCCTCATAATCATTATAATATTGAAGATAATGCCGTAACTTACATTCACTCGGTTACCCCTGCATTGGACTTTGACTTTTTGGTTGAAAACTTAGTGGGATTGGCTGCTGACGGAAAAAGTAAAAATGGAAAATATGGTTTAGTTCAAGAATTAGTTGCACTTAAATACCTTGACAGCAAATCATATCTTGCTGACATACCTCTTGGAATGCAAAAAATATTAATGAATATTATTGCTCCGATTGGTCGACTATTTGGTTATCGAGCCATTTATAAAAAGTATTCAGGAATAGAAAAATAATATCACTAACAACTAAGAGTTCGTAGTGTCCAGCTGACATGCAATTAACGCACTGCACATCTGCTTTAGCCTTTATGTTACTTCAAATAGCGCCCTGATCTATTTGCCCATTAGAGATGGGTATATCTCTGAAGGTATATTATCTTTGTGTGATTTACAAACATGAAGAGCCGTGTAAGAGGTGAAGTCCGTTAAGAATTGATCGCAAATCAATTTAGGACGGAACTGCGAAAAGCTTTTTGCAGCTACTTAATTTTTATTACGGTTCCGTTAGAAAGTAGGGGTGAAATTCCCCTTCGTAACTCGATTGTATGTCACCTTATTGAACATTCTATTCATATTCAAACATCCATGATTTTGCCGCCTACCTGTCGTTATTTTTAATAACTTTTCTTTTTGTTTGCTTAAGAATCCATGCGCTGATTTCTGTTAAGGCGATGGGAGAAAAAGTCTGCGGATTGGTAAAGTATTCACTTAGTGACCCATTATTGCATTCCTGAAATAAATGATTCATGCCCGTCATTTGCTTAATAGTAAAATTTTTATTTTTTCTACTCTTCAGCTCCTTTTCTATTCCCGCCAGGTTTTCTGCAGGTGGTACTTGCAGGTCTTTCTCTCCGTTTAAAGCCAATAAAGGACACTTTACTTTTTTAAGATCATGTTCTGGATTGTATTTTATAGCATATTGCACCGAGGGGTTTGTAAGGATGTTTGCAATATCACTGCTTTTCTGATCAAGCAGAAACCTAACAGTGGTGTCGGTTTTGTATGCTGCTATCGCTGCGTCCGTTATTTTCTTTTTGAGTTCTTCTCCATTATCAGATTTCATTACTATGTCAATCAATTTTGCATTAATTTCTTTAGAGCGCAGGATAACATCTTCTGGAATACCATCTGCTCTGTCAATTAATTCTTTTTGCAGCAGCATTAATTCGCCGCCCGGCATCCCTGGCCCTGCAAGCATTACAATAAAGCTTACGTCTTTTGACCTAGCGGCAACCATTGGTGCTATCATTCCACCTTCACTGTGGCCAATCAGTCCAATATTTTGTTTACTGATCGTAGGCCTGGTTTTTAAGTAAGCAATGGCACTTTTAATATCGGTTGCGATAGCAAAGGAGTAAATGCATTTTTTGTAAGAAATGATTTGATTGGTTCTCATTTCGTTATTTCTTCTACCGAAAAACTATTTATGCTGCCTTCTTTTGTTATTATAAAAGATGGTAAAAGGATAAGCCATCGGAGGACTACAGAACAACTGATGGAAGTTTAAATTATTAAAATCCTGTTATTTGTAAAAGTTTTATACAAATTTGCATTGAAATCAATAAAGATGAGAAATTTTATGTTTTTGTTTACAGGATTAATATTTTATATCAATGTATATTCTGCGAGCGTTGAAATAGATAAAAAACCTCCCAAAATTTTAGTCTTTTCAAAAACCACCGAGCATAGGCATGAGTCTATAAATGAAGGTAAAAAAGCCTTTTTGAAGATGGGACTAGAAAATAAATGGATCGTAGACACCACTGAAGATGCATCCGTTTTCAATAATAAAAATTTATTTAAATATAAAGTGGTGATTTTTCTCAATACTACCGGAAATGTTCTCGATAGCCTTCAACAATTGTCTTTTCAAAAATATATAAAGAATGGTGGGAGTTTTGTCGGCATACATGGAGCTGCTGACACCGAAAAAGAGTGGCCTTGGTACAATGGTCTCGTCGGAGCCTACTTTAAAAGTCACCCTACACCACAGGAAGCATGGTATCATGTGGTCAACAAATCTCATCCCGCTGTCATATTTATGCCGGATTCGTTAAGAAGATTTGAAGAGATCTACAATTTTTATTCCTTCAAAAAAGACCTGGTCAACGTCATTTTAACAGTGGATGAAAAAACATATTCAGGTGGAAATATGCCAGGTT
Organism: Saprospiraceae bacterium; assembly: GCA_043748345.1. Classification (GTDB taxonomy): domain Bacteria; phylum Bacteroidota; class Bacteroidia; order Chitinophagales; family Saprospiraceae; genus OLB9. The sequence goes on along the minus strand of JAYTNJ010000171.1, from coordinate 45,445 downwards.
ATCATCCTATATCTTGGTGTCATTCCTATCAAGGTGGCAAGGCTTTTTATACCGCCTGGGGTCATCATCCCGAGACATTTAGCGAAAAAGTATTTCTTAAACATATTTTGGGAGGTATTAAATGGGCATTAAAATAACTGATGATATAAAAATAAAACACTTTGTACATCCATTCATAGATTTTTGTTAATCAAAAAAATCAACTTTTCGGTCGCAAGCCTACTCAAAGGTTCATCTTGAAGAGATGCATTTCAAACAGAAATTATCAACTACATGCTATTGGTTAACTATTTGATTTAGACTTATAGTTCATTTTTTACCAGGCCCTTCATGACTTTTAAACGGATAACACTTAATGAAACCTTTATATAAGTGTCCTTTAGAGATTTATGCAGAGTATGTTAAAAAAATTATAATCAATTAAACTAAATTGATTATTAATAGTCAAAGATCGAGTTAAAATATAATAAAATGAAACACACCTCAATACTTGTCATTTCTTTTTTAATGCTTTCGGCTACGGCATTTTTTTCACAAAAAACTACAGATAAATTTCCTTACAAGGATGCAGGGTTAACAGAAAGGCAGGCGGCCGAGCACCTACTGAGCAGATTTACTTTTGGTGTGAGACAAGGAGATATAGATGCTGCCGTCAATATGGGATTGGAAAAATGGTTTTCACAACAGTTGCAAGGCAATATTTCTGATCAGGATGTGGATAAAAGACTGGAATCATATACAGCACTTCGAATGTCCAACCAGCAGATTGTCGAACAATTTCCACTCGGGGCACAGTTACGTAACAGAGCTATCAAAGACGGACTTATAGATAAAAATAACGTCGGAGATGACAAATCAAAACTTAACGAAGTATACAAACAATTGTCTGCAAAGTATGGAATACAGCATGCCAAAGAACTTGAAAGACAGACCGTCAACCAAAAAGTAATACGTGCCATCTATAGTAAAAACCAACTGCACGAAGTATTAACTGATTTTTGGTTCAATCATTTTAATGTATTTATGGGTAAGAATCAAAGCACTCAGTTTGTCATGGCTTATGAAAGGGACGCTATCAGACCTAATGTGACCAATAAATTTAAAGATCTGTTGATGGCAACTACTAGATCTCCGGCTATGCTTACCTATTTGGATAATTTTTTAAGCAGCAAAGAAGATGATTTTGAATCTGGGCCCAAAATGAAGAACAATAAAAGACCTAAAGGATTGAACGAAAACTATGCCAGGGAAATCATGGAATTGCATACCCTCGGTGTAGATGGCGGATATACACAGGCAGATGTACTTAATGCGGCAAAAATACTTACGGGCTGGACGATTTATCCTATGAGACGGAAAGGTGAAGAGAATAAAATTGCCAATCTCCTCGATAAAATAGGAGAAGACCGACTAGCCTCCAGAGGCTTTATTCACGAAGGTGATTTTCTATTTGCATCCACCAGACATGAATCAGGCACTAAAATGGTTTTGGGAAAAGTATATGACCAAGGAGGCTATGCTGAGGGTGTAGCATTATTAAATGATCTGGCTTCGCATGCATCCACCGCCCAATTTATATGTAAAAAAATTGCTACTCGGTTCGTATCTGACGAACCCGACCAGAAATTGGTAAATATCATGACCAAAACCTTTACAGAGACAGACGGGGATATAAGCAAAGTGTTATTGACTATGGTAAGTTCTTTAGAATTTTGGAATGGTAATTCATTACGTCAAAAGACAAAATCACCCTTTGAATACGCCATAAGTGCTGTCAGATCTCTTAATGCGGATGTAAAATTTCCAATGCCGTTGGCAAATTGGATCACTAAAATGGGACAAAAAGTGTATTATTATCAGGCACCCACAGGTTTTCCTGACAAAGGCCAATATTGGATCAATACCGGCTCGTTACTCAACAGAATGAATTTCGGTTTAGACCTTGCCGGGAGAAAGATAGGCGGTATACAGTTTGATATTGAAGGATTGCTCGATCACAAAGAACCGGAGTCTGCCCGCGATGCCATAGATAAATATGCACATATAATGCTGCCTGAAAGAAACACAGAAAGTACAGTAAGCAGACTTATGCCCTTGGTGAGTGATCCAGATTTTTCAGAAAAAGTAGTAAAAGCCAACAAAAACAACAAAAATAATAATGACTATATTGAAGAAGATGCCATAACTACAGATTTAATGACCCAAAACAATCAGACGCTTGCACAGGTAATTGGTATTCTTATTGGTTCACCCGAATTTCAACGTAAATAAAATGAATAACCGAAGAGGATTTTTAAAAGGTGGAAGCCTTGCATTAATTGCCCTGGGTATGGGCGGCGTACCAAATTTTGTAAAAGCAGCTGTAGCGCAACAAAAAACTACCTCGCGCAAAAAAGTGTTGGTTTGTATTTTTCAGCGCGGTGCGATGGACGGTCTGATGGCTGTTTCGCCCTACACTGACCCCTATCTCAAGAAATCAAGGCCTGGTATATTTATGGAGCCCGGAGTAGGAAAATCCCTTATAGATCTGAATGGAAAATTCGGCTTGCACCCTAGCTTTAAGAGTTTTGAAAACCTGTATAAGTCAAGTAAACTAGCGATCATCCATGGTATGGGTTCGCCCAATAAAACCAGAAGCCACTTTGATGCTCAGGACTATATGGAGAGCGGCACCCCATTCAAAAAAGGAACAGACAGCGGGTGGCTCAACCGGGCTTTGGTACAAAAAAAGCAGAGTGACAGTGTCTTTCAGGGTGTTAGTCTCACCAGCAGTCTACCCAGATCTTTTTACGGCGAATATCCCTGCCTGGCAGTATCAAATTTTAATGATTTCAGGATCAGTACCAAAGCGGGTAAAGCCCTCAATGTATCGGCAGCCACCAGTTTTGAAGAACTGTATGATATCACTGCTAATGAACTTCAGAAACAAACGTCGAGAGAGTCATTTGAAGCTAAGCGAATGGTTGAAAAGCTTAATTTTAAAAACTACAATCCGGCCAATGGCGCAGTGTATCCCGGATCACCATTGGGCAACTCACTCAAACAGATAGCCCAACTAATAAAGTCAGACGTAGGGCTCGAAATAGCATTTGCAGAGAGTACCGGATGGGATACTCACTTCAATCAGGGTACCGAAGCCGGTATTTTTGCCAGAAACGCTGATGATCTCAGCCGGTCAGTCACCGCGATGTGGCATGATATAGCCAACTTTCAGGATGATGTGGTGATCATGACTATGACTGAATTTGGAAGGACAGTAAAACAAAACGGTACAAACGGTACCGATCATGGGCGGGCTTCATGCAGTTTTATTATTGGCAATGACGTTTCAGGGGGTAAAGTGTATGAAAAAATGAAAGACTTGTCGATCGAAAACCTTGAAGATGGAAGAGACCTCCCTGTTACTATTGATTTCAGAGAAGTATTTAATGAAGTTGCTTTCAAGCATCTCAAAGTTACGGATACATCAAAACTATTTCCGGAATGGGGTGGTAAAAATCTGCCTTTTATAGTGTAACATCTTGCAAATATGAAGGACTTTTGATGAAATAGAATTTAAATTCTTTAGGCTTTTAAGTTGCTATAAATACTGGTCATAAAATTCTGGCATTCAGTTCTCACCAATATTTTTTATTTTTCAAATTTGTTTATTTTTTGCGTAAACACCAGCCAAAGGCCCACACGCCGTCAACGACAGTAAGAAATGAGCCTGTTCTAAAATTAATTAGTGAGCTTACCTCTCAAACTTTAAAATTTTAACCTTCCCTAAAGACTTTTTAGTTAAATTTGCAATATTGTTGTATTTATAAAATTTTATATCTGCATGAAGCAACCACCTTTTTTTACTGATGATTTTGTTGTTTTTGGTATATTGATGTTGATTTTAGGTCTTGTTTTTTATACATCATCCAGCGAAAAGGCATATTGGAAAAAATTTTATATGATTTTTCCATCGCTTCTGATGTGCTATCTCTTACCTTCTATTTTGAGCTCACTCAATATCATATCCCCTGAGTGGAACGTAGTAGATGCTGCCGGCAATTTTGTTACGGATGAAAATCTGAAACCAGTTACCGCCAAATTATCTATTTACAAAGTAGCCAGCAGAGTGCTCCTTCCGGCCGCTTTGATTCTGATGACACTAAGTATAGATATGAAAGCATTATTCAGTCTGGGTAATAAAGCTTTGATCATGTTTTTGACAGGCACAGTCGGCGTGATAATTGGCGGGCCGATTGCCATACTTATTGTTTCAGCCTTTTCACCCGAGACTGTCGGAGGTGCTGGATTTGATGCTGTCTGGCGAGGACTTTCTACACTGGCCGGCAGTTGGATCGGTGGCGGTGTCAATCAGACTGCCATGCTGGAGATCTATCAATACAATCAGGAGAAATATGGCGCTTTGGTTCTTGTAGATATAGTTATAGCTAATATCTGGATGGCATTATTACTTTATGGTGTAGGCAAAAAGGAAATTATAGACAAATGGTTTCAGGCAGACACTACAGCGATAGAGACTTTAAAAGAAAAAGTTACGGCTTACACTGCTTCTGTCAGCAGAACACCTTCGGTGACGGATTATATGATTGTTTTTGGTCTTACTTTCGGAGCAGTTGGGATTTCTCATTGGGCCGGAGTTGTTATTCCAGAAGCCCTCATATCGGTTTTTCCATCAGTAGGTGAAAAATCGGGAATGCTGAGTACCTTCAGCGATAGTTTTTTCTGGATGATCACGGTAGCTACCATGATAGGTGTGGGTTTTTCATTTACATCCATAAAAAATTATGAAGGTATGGGAGCCAGTAAATTAGGAAGTGTGCTCATTTATATCTTGGTGGCATCCATAGGTATGCGTATGGATCTTTCATCCGTGATAAGCAATCCCGGCCTGCTCGTGGTGGGAGTAATATGGATAAGTGTCCATGGTTTACTATTGATCATAGTAGGTAAACTAATTAAAGCACCTTTCTTTTTCTTTGCAGTGGGCAGTCAGGCCAATATAGGAGGAGCTGCATCAGCCCCTATTGTTGCCAATGAATTTCATCCTTCACTTGCAAGTGTCGGCGTATTACTCGCTATCTTTGGATATATCATAGGTACCTACGGAGCCATCATCAGTGCTGTATTGATGGAAATGGTTTCACCGATATAATTTAATATAAAAGGCCGCCCAATCTTCTGGACAGCCTTTAGAAATAATAAGTTATGTTTATGAAAGGACTATAATTTGTAGCTAAGCCCTAAGGTGTAGTAGTTCTGAGTTTTTGCTATTTCCTGTTCGCTGTATCTGAGTGCGAACTCAAGTCCTACTCCGATACCATTAAATACATTAAATCCAAGCCAGTTGGTCCATGTTCCATTATGAAGGGAAGGAGTATTATTGCTATAACTGATAAAACAGGTGAGATTTGACCTCCAGTTTACACCTTTTGTAATTTCTGTGTTATAATCACCTACTATTTTACATCCCAAAGATGGAGTAAATTTAGCATCATCTTTAGCAAAAACAAAGTTGTAATTGATAGGATGTAGTACAAATATCATATTTTTCATAGGTGTGTAAGTAAATCCAACACCTATGTCAAGATATCCGGGATCATTAAAATTTCTGATAACAGATGTTCGATATTCACCTAATGAAGAAGCAGCTATTTTAGGTCTGATATTATATCCAAAAAGGGACGTAATAGTGAGTACATCAGCTACCGGTTCGAATTTAGGAGATACTGCTTCGGTACCTTTTTTTAGTTTTTGCCATCCAAGATTCAGACTTCCGGCATTTCTCCAAAAGTATTTAGTTTCGATTTGATTGGCATACGCATTAAAGCTTCCCATGATGGTGGTCGCCCTGGAATCTTTCAGATCTCCGGCTGAAAACCATTGGTTTCTGCCTGTAAAATTAGCTCCTATCGTACCGAAAGCCCCTTTGTACCAACCTGGGAAAGTAGATATTTTGGCATTTATGTCGGATATTTGAGCTTTGATCGCGTCAGCTTCCGCCAGAATGGGTGCAGCCTTTGTTTCCAGATCAGCTTTTTGTTTTTTCAGCTCTTCGACAGTTTGGGCGTTTGCTGCCACTAGAGTAATGATTGCGAAAATAAACATAAAAAATTGTTTCATAAGATATTAAAATTAAATTGGGTTAGATTATAAATACGATAAATGAATTTCAATGTTGTGTTGCAAAATTTTATTTAATGGGTTTATGACGGCTTTATTTTCGGATGTCACAGTTACCGCCGATTTGTCTATGCTGGAAATTTTACCAGATACTCCATTCAATGTGACCTTATCCCCGAAATTAAGTTTATCTCTGGTGTAGTAAGGTGCTAGAAAACTGGCCACGAGATCTTTTGAAGCAAAACCATAATCGATAGAAAAAGCCAGTACCCCGCCTGCTATCATGATGGAAATATTCTGGGCAAAAAATTCATTATTTATTTTTTCCTAAGTTAATGCTACAATGATAACATTTACAAATACAAAGTAAAAGAAAGCTGAGCCTAATTTTTGACAGATAATGCGATATGCTGACGATAAAATTTATTAAAGTCACACAAATACAGCCATGTAGTTAAAATTCAAGCTTAAAAGGTCAATTTTTAGCTTTTCGGACATAATTGATCAACCCTTATTTTTGCTGTTAAGGTTGTGTTAAAAGTGATTCATGTCATAATCCAAACGAAAATTCAAACGTTATAAGCTTAAATTTTAGGATCTATGAAGACATATTTTCAGTTGCTTACTGCTGGTATTGTTGGTGGTCTGATTGTACTGGCTGGTTTGAAGTTTTCAGAAACTCAAACTGAGAATGAAACCCAAAGTCTTAAAGCTACACAAGTAAGTATGAATATGTCTCCGCTCAATAATATGCCAGGTGACTTTGTAGACAGTGCAAAAAAATCAACGGGATCAGTGGTGCATATTTTTGCCGAAGAAAGTGATGATCAGGTAATGGCAAAGCGTAAAAATCAAAGGAGGACAGATCCTTTTTCAGATTTATTTGGTTTTGAAGACTTTTTTGGCGGGGGTAATTTTTATGGCCCTAAAAATGGTAGTGGCTCAGGAGTAATTTATTCTGCGGATGGATATATTGTAACTAACAACCATGTAGTAGGTTTTGCTGATAAAATAACAGTCACTGACGCGAATGGTAAAAAATATAATGCTGTAAAAGTGGGAACTGATGAGTCAACTGATCTTGCTGTAATAAAATTGGAAGGGGCAGGTACCTTTGTACCTATAAAAGTAGGGGATTCTGAAAAAGTAAATGTTGGTGAGTGGGTACTGGCGGTTGGAAATCCATTTGGCTACTTAACTTCTACTGTCACAGCGGGTATTGTAAGTGCAAAAGGAAGAGCTCTGGACATTATTAGAAATGATAAAGCCATTGAGGAATTTATTCAAACAGATGCTGCCATCAACCCCGGCAACAGTGGGGGAGCTCTCGTGAATTTGCAGGGTGAATTGATCGGTATCAATACAGCTATAGCTACCCCTACCGGTGTATTTGCAGGATATTCATTCGCCATACCATCAAAGATTGTAAAAAGGGTCGTCAATGATATTATTGAGAAAGGAGGAAATATCGAGAGAACAAATCTTGGAGTGGGTGGTTATGATGTCAATAATGATCTCATAAAGGAATTTGGGCTGGAATTAAAAGGTAAAAAAGGATTTTATGTAGAAGAGGTAGAAAAAAGAAGTGCCGCACAGATGGGAGGGTTATTGCCTGGGGATGTTATTGTAGAAATAAACAATACTCCGATCAGTAATTACAACGATATAGAAAAAACGATGAAGTATAATAAAGTCGGTGATAAGCTTGATATCAGGGTCAACAGAAACGGTAAAGAAATAATCGTACCTATTCAACTGCGTAAGTCGTTTTAAATTTGAAACATAAATTTATTGGTTAAGAAAAGTTGGTTTTTCGTTTTGTTTTGATTCGTCTGCTCTCCCAAAAGGGCAGGCGTTTTTTATTTTATGTAGTTTACAGAAGATTACATATAATAATCCAATGCTTTCAAGCCGTAATCCATTCTATCATAAATTGCTGTAAATTAGGTTATTATATTCATATTTATGGTATTTAAAGATGTAACACTATGATACAATTGGTCTATGTAGTGATAATCTCATCTCTATTTTTGTTGTTATGTTCATCTGTATTTAAATCAAAAATCTTCAATTCATGTCTTCCGAAAAAATTTTTATATTTGACACAACCTTACGAGACGGCGAACAAGTGCCCGGATGTAAGCTCCGAAAAGAACAAAAACTTGCTGTTGCGGAACAGTTGGATTTTTTTGGAGTGGACATCATCGAAGCAGGGTTTCCTATCTCCAGTCCGGGAGACTTTGAAGCGGTGCAGGCAATATCAGCCATTGTAAAAAATGCTACGGTGTGCGGTCTGTCGCGAGCAGTGATGAAAGATATCGAAGTAGCTGGTCAGGCTGTCAAAGGGGCAAGGAGACCACGTATCCACACCGGTATAGGTACATCAGATAATCACATCAAATTTAAACTCAATACCACTCGGGAAGACATACTGGAGCGAGCTGTTGCTGCTGTCAAATATGCCAAATCATATGTAGAAGATGTCGAGTTTTACGCAGAGGATGCAGGCCGTACAGATCCTGAATTTCTGGCCAGAGTTTGCGAAGCCGTTATTAATGCCGGGGCTACTGTGCTCAATATCCCTGACACGACAGGATATTGCCTGCCACACGAATATGGACTAAAAATAGCCTATCTGAGAGATAACGTGAAGGGTATTCACACAGCAACATTAAGTACCCATTGTCACAATGATTTGGGCATGGCTACAGCCAACTCAATTGCAGGTTTAGAAAACGGAGCCAGGCAGGTAGAATGTACAATCAATGGAATAGGAGAAAGAGCAGGAAATACATCACTCGAAGAGGTCGTAATGATCATAAAGCAAAGATTTGGAGGACAGTTCAGGACAGATATAAAAACTCCCATGTTAAAATCAATGAGTATTCTCGTAGCGGAGACCATGGGCATGCCGGTTCAAGCTAACAAAGCAATAGTAGGAGCCAATGCATTTGCTCATTCTTCCGGCATCCATCAGGATGGAGTTATAAAACAACGAGATACGTATGAAATTATGAATCCTGCTGATGTAGGAGTGGATCAGTCTTCGATTATTTTGACGGCCAGATCAGGTCGGGCAGCTTTGGCTTATCGGTTTAAGGAATTGGGCCACAATCTCACTAAAGATGAACTTGACGTGGCATACATTCATTTTGTCGAACTGGCAGACAAACAAAAAGAAGTAGTAGATGATGATCTTGAAATCCTTTTTCATGAGAGGATTTATTCTTTATCTTGAATTAAGGTTTTGGGTAAGCCGTGAATTTGAAAGTAGATAGTTAAAACAATGCTAAATGAGAGAAGTGGTCTGCAAAAAATTAAAATTAAAATTTAAAACAATAAGGCAATGGCATTTGTTTCACTAGAAAACATCGAAACTCAGGAAATAATACCTGGATTTTTTGCCAGGCTTATTCACACAGAAGGAGTGACTGTAGGATATTTTACCATATCTGCAGGAAGTGTTCTCCCCGAACACAAACACATCCACAAACAGATTTCCAACGTGTTGAAAGGCGAATTTGAAATGACTGTAGATGGTGAGACTATGATATTAAGACCAGGCAATGTAGCGGTAATACCTTCCAATATGCCTCATTCAGGAAGAGCAATTTCAGACTGCGTTATACTGGATGTTTTCAATCCTGTGAGAGAAGACTACAAATTGAAAACATAGCCGAAAGCAACAGGTTAAGCTGTAAAATCCAGCAGAAATTGTTTGACATCCGCATCAAATCTAGCTGCTTCTTCAAAATGAAATCTGACTTTTACCGGCAGGATATATACCGGTATTTTCATGGCTGCCATTGCATCACGATGGATTTCCAGCCTCATGGCATCTTTTTCAGTAGTGATCAGTAGTTTTTTGTTGCTGGTAAGATTGGTAAACACTTTATGTATCTTTTCTATATCATGCCGCTCGAATATGTGATGATCTTCATATTCAATATCATTGACGGATTTTACATTGCGGTCCAGATAGGTCATCAGATAGTCAGTATTTGCAATAGCGCTTAGCAAAATTACATCCATCTCATCATCCAGATAAATTCTTTGCGAAGGCTGGTAAAAATTGTAAGGATAACCATAGTCATAATATGAAAAAAACACCTTTTGGTTGGGGTAAGGTTTTATTTTATCTACAATTCTGGCTTTAGATTCAATATTCATTTCCATCGGACATTTACTTACGACAATAATATCTGCCCTCTCGTAGCCGGATCTCCATTCTCTGAGCCTTCCGGCCGGTAGAAGAAAATCGTCAGTAAATAGGGCATCATGCGCTGTCAGCAGAATATTCAAGCCGGGTTTTACACCACGATGTTGAAAAGCGTCATCCAGTAAGATTGTCTGAATATCCGGATAATTTTGTAAAATCTGGGGAATGGCATAAGCTCGATTTTCAGATACGGCAACCACTATATCTTTATATTTTCGTCGATATTGAAGTGGCTCATCCCCGACTGTCAGTGCAGTATCGTGGTGTTGTACAAACCTGAAGCCTTTAGTTTCCCGCTTGTATCCCCGGCTTAGTGTTGCTACATTGATATAGTCCTTCAATAGTTCTATCAGATACTCAATGTGGGGTGTTTTGCCGGCACCACCGATACTTAGGTTTCCCACTCCTATGACGGGAATGCTGAATTTTGATGCTTTCAGCAAACCGATATCATAAGAAAAATTGATAAGTGAGATGATGATACCATAAAGTGCGGCAAATGGTGATAACAGAATCCTCAGGACTACGGTTCTAAACATAATGTCTTTTTATATACACACATCCACAAAATCAGATGCCCTAAATAATTGTAATATAGAATGTAACAACAATTAATAGGTTTGTGTTATTCAAATTCAGATTATGTTTAAATTTTGTTTTAATAGTAGATAATCGACTTATTTAAAGCGAAGAAAAGCAATTATAAAATGTCGAATGCGGGCAATCGTAGAAGGGATGTCCAAAAGTTATCAGACTTTAACTTTGGGAGTGACTGTAAAATATTCCCATTTGTATAAATCTTGATTAATTATCTCTAGAACAATAAACTAATCTCTTATTGGTGCAATAAACTGCTGACAATCTACGAACATACTATCAGGTAGCAAGTGCTTATCAAATGATTCGATTCCTTGCTCTAAAAATTGTTTCCGAATAAATCTAATTTTGAAATGACCAGCTACGTGATTTTGTGTTACGTCTTCAATTTTTAGATAATTGTCCTTATGAGGAATGTAATCATATAAATATTCATACCCTCGACTAAGCCATAACCATTGAGTAACACCTGGAATATTATCGCAATTTTTTGAAATATCATTTTCCGGAATAAAGTTTTTATATTTTTTCCCATCTACTTCATCTATGCCATCAATTAAAAATGTAGTGAGTAAGTCGTCACCATAAATTTTTGAACTAAAGCCTAATCTTAATCTCCCTTTTGCAATTGGACAGAAGTAATATATATCGTAATGAACATAAGGAACATATTTATTATTCTGGCCATCTGTTATTATTGTATATCCATTAACAGTCCCTTTAAAATAACCATTACCTGAATATTCAGGTGTTTTTTCGCAGGAAGAAAATAATAGAATGATAACCAATACACAAATTTTACGCTTCATAGTTTAAAGAACTTGGATGTTGTGATATTTTTTCCATCAGAAACCGCTATGTAGTAAAGTCCTGTCTTGAGATCTCTCAGTGTCGCTTGTATATATATCTTATCGCGATTTTCGCTCTCTATGATTTGATATGGTAGGTCGATTTGATGGTTTGATTCATCATAAAAATGGATGTGACTCACTTGTTCCATAGAGTGATTTACCTCAACTATAAGTTCATCAACAGAAGGGTTTGGATGTATCGATATATTTACAGATTTTTTGACCTGATCATTTTTTACTAATCTATATGGATTCATAAACAAACGTAGCCCAAAAGCGTATCAAACTACTTCCATTAGGAAATTGTAAAGTACATCTTACATAAAATGTATTGGTGTAACCAGGGTAAAAAAATTGACTGATACCGGTTGTAGCCTGTCCTGCCAGAGTCCACGAAGTGCCATTAGTGCTTTTATGCCAGGTAATATAGCTCGGTGTCGGGCATCCGGCAGCTATAGTATAGGTATATGTACCCATGCTGTATATGGCAGTTGGTCCCGATATGACTGCATTGGCACTGTTTGGACTCTCTCTCAATCCGGCAAGTATCGGCGCATGGGATGCAATACGCTGGGCATTGTTTTTAGTGGAAGTGCCGGTAGGATTGATACCATCATTTATATTAGGGTTGGACCATCTTAGCGCTGGATTACCCAAAGGATTTGATCCTGATGTCATAATTGTATATCTTTTTTCAATAGGGCAAGCCCCGCAAAGCTGATAATCATATTGATGTGCTGTTCCATGTGTTCCGTTTAGTAAATGCCCTATTTCATGTGCAAAAACCGAGCTTGCATTACTGGCAGCTATTTGTACCATAGTATAAGCAGCGTCATCATTTTGAGCAGGTTCTGATGCTGCTACTCCAATTGTTCCTTGCCAATTTGTATAATTTGTCAGTAAGACCAATACATCTGCTTCAAATTGTATCTTAGTGGTTTTCAGGGCATTTATTAGTGGATTGAAATAATTATTATTCCAAGTGTTTTGATCCTGAGGTGGAGGTGAACTTAAGTAAGGCTCAACATAATTGGTGGAAATAATTCCGGCCAATTCAAGTTCAGCTTGGGGTTGATTAACTCCACTTATCGCATTTGCATTATTAAATATATTGATGCCATTATTTACCCTGTTGTTAATGGTTGAAACATTATTGTTGACAGCATTTAAAGCGGCTGCAGTATAAACTACCAAAACTCTGATTTTACTCAGATCACAAGCTTGTGTACTTCTTGGACTAAGTGATAAATCATTTATTTTTGGTTTGTCTTTACCTATTGTACCACATTTGTGTTTGGTCGGAAAATGTTCAACCAGGATAGAAACCTCTGATAAATCCGTGGAAAGTATTTCAAACATTCTTTGGCCATAATTAAAAAAACCATATATGCCCGATGAGTCCAAATTAATTTGAACATCACCTATGTAGCCACCAACAAATTCGCCAAAAAATCGCCAATTCCCATTGTCATAATACTCCCAATGATGTACCTTTGCACTGACGGTGTCTTTCTGATCTACAGCAAAACGTATGTGCCCATCGATCAAATACTCTTTAATTTGACCAATAGAAATAATAGATACAGATTTAGTATTTTCCTTGAGTGTTTTTAAAAAATCCTTAGTTTCTTTTTTGAATGTTCTTTCCACAGATTTGTCTGCTGAAGTAAATAATGTCTGAGCTTGAGCATTGCTAAGAGACAAAGCACCAAAACAAAATATTGTGTTAATTGCCCCCCCCTATAATAATATTTTTTAAATGAATACTTGTAAATGTTTTCATAATCAGGTAAATTTTTTAGTTATATAATAAGAAGTAAATATACATTAAATAATTTATTTTAAGAACTTTAATATAAAAAATTGTTATATTTTTTTTATATCAATAAAAGCCAATTTTTCATTACTTTGCAAAATCTTTAATATTACCATCCTGTATATTACAATCCAATAAAACATGATCATCACAGTAAAACCTGCAATCATTGAGCATTTGAGACAAGATCAAAAATTAACACCCCTCCTAGATCATTGTCAACTTGAAATATATAAAAGCCCGTTGAGTGTCTATGATGACCTGATCAGGTCTGTGGTATCACAACAGCTGTCCACCACTGCTGCAGCCACTATTTACGGCAGATTTATTGCATCTCTTAATGATTCAAGGCCGGTACATCTTCAGATTCTGGATAAAAATATTGATGAACTGCGTTCGGTTGGCCTTTCAATTCAAAAAGCAAACTATATTCAGAATATTACACACCATTTTATAGATAATGACCTCTTTGATTACAATTGGGATGCGCATACTGATGACGAAATCATAAATGAACTTACCAAAATAAAGGGAGTAGGAAAGTGGACGGTGGAGATGATCCTGATGTTTTCGATGATGAGGGAAGATGTACTGCCACTGGATGATCTGATCATCAGAAATAATATAATAACGCTGTATGGAGTGACCAGTACCAAAAAGCAACAGGTGGAAGATCTGACAGCAATCGCCGAAACGTGGAGACCCTACAGAACATATGCCTGCAGATATCTATGGGCAGCTAAGGATAGCAAATTTCTCATGCAGGGAGAACAATAAACACTTTAAGCTTGTCAGAATATATCAGATTATTATTATTTGCCTGCCAAGGTGTACAGGTAGTAATTCTCTTTTTTATAGTTTTCCCCATCAAATTTTTGCCACAGTTTGGCTGATGGATATCGTGCGGCTTCCAGGGGTTTTGGTGAAAGAATGACGATACCGCCTACACCTTTAAACCTGGCAAACAATTTTAATTCAATTTCAGTGGGTATATAGATCCTATCAACCCATCTGAAATAACTGAACTCAACTCCGTCAGGCAATTCATAAAAATTTCTTCCTGCATACCCAATCACTGGAGTGGCTTCAAATTTATTAATGGCTACTATCGGCACTTTAATCGGCACTTTTTCCCTTATAAACGACCCTATCAGTTCAGCATTGGTAAAAGGCAATCTGATCTCTTCTCTTACCGCTTTAAAATTATGTATCATCCCGAATATACAAAAAATTCCAACAATAGCTGAAGAAATGCGCTCTTTTGCCAGGTTTATGCCCCGTATTTCGAGCATTGCCATCAGAAATATAAAACCCATCCCCCATTGACGAACACCTCCAAGAAAAAAGAAAAAACTGAATGCCACCATGATCGCCAGATATGCACTGTATGTCAATAACATTTTCTTATCTACCTTGAAAACATAATATAATCCTACCAGACAGAAGGCAGATAATATCAACCCGATTATAGTCCAGCCAAAAGCAAAAGTATCATTGGTAGATCCTATGAGATAGGTATTGCTGAGATTACCTTGCAAAGAAGTCAAAAAATTATCGGCTAAGGATAAGTTTTTTCCACGGGTTTTGGATACATGGTCAGAAGCCCTGGGAAAGACAGAAACCAAAAATATCATCATACCTGCCGCAAGACCATAAAAGTCTGTATATTTTATTCTTTCAGAGGACTTTTCAATTTTCAAAAACAAATAAAAACCAAAAACCAATGCAATCAACGCGCCATATACTTCTGTCTGACATAATAAAAACAGGACGGCTCCTACATGATATTTATTATAATTTTCATCTCTGATCAGTGAAACAGCCCAAAAAGTAAAAAGGATAACCAAAGAATACCCTCGGTTGACAATGCCATATTCAAAAAAAAAAAAATAAGAAAGTGCACACATTGTGGTCAATACCAAAGGCAATCGAAACCGTACAAATAAAAAATAAAGGCCGGCAGAGACAATTAGCAGATGTGCAAAACTGATGAGAAAAACAGGATTAATTACTCCGGATGCGATGGTAAATATTTTTAAATACAGATACCATAATGCCGGATGTCCTTCATAATATAAAAATGAAAAAATTTCGCCGATGCTTTTATCTTTAGCAACAAACCAGGCCTGCCATTCATCTTTCCAAAGTTCATGATGGGCATATTTGATGTAGGCTGAAAGAAATACAAAAGTAAGCAAAAGCAGATATCGGGTGGTTTTATCCTTACGAAGTTTATCCATATCAGAAGGTACTATTTTTTGGTTTTCTGCACCCTGATGCCAATGGAACGGATACCTTTCAGGCTATCTTCTCTGGAAAACTGATCAAAAATAAGCTTATACTTGCCCTGAATTTTAAAAAATGCCCCCGAGGACATCTCAATTTCTATACTACAATTGTCACCTGAACATTTACCCAGCCATCCACCCTTATTGTCAGCCAGCTGAAATGACACGGGATTGGTGGTGGACTTACCATTTGGGAAAAAGGTGGTCGTGTTCAGATATATATTTTCGTAAGAAAAAGTGGCATTATGCTCTATGGAGATGACCATATCAAATGCCGGAACGGTGTCTGTCACTTCATATTTAAACGAGAGCGGCTCTCCATATTTCCATGGGTCATTTACTCGCTGCTTTTGGTTATAAATGTTATCTTGACTACATGACATTATGCCCAGACATAATACAATACATATATACTTTAGACTCAATTTTATCAAATTTATCACAAAAGTAATGACATTTTTTAATGGTGCTGAAAAATCTATCAAACTTAGAGATTAATCCTTCTTTTTTGCTCACAGGCCACTTCATTTTATTTCGTGCACTGGGGTCAAAATATCATCTTTTCAACCAAGGAGCACGCTGTGACCCTAGAGTGAAAAGTATAAACCCCGGAAAGGAAAGATGGTAAGTTCTATTTTGCTCTCAAGTCACTTCATTTTATTTCGTGCACTGGGGTCAAAATATCATCTTTTCAACCAAGGAGCACGCTGTGACCTTAGAGTGAAAAGAAAGCGAGCATTGATTTTTTTCTCACAGCTTAAAAACGAAGGACTTCATGCAATAGTCTGGAAATAAAGATTATTTTTGTTCTGTTGCCAGAAATGGTGATGAATGTAGTTTAAGTTATTTGCATAATGAAAATACTTCTTGCAAATCTATTTTATCCATCGAATCAAAAGAAATAGTAGCATGGCCTACTCTTTCTTTAGGCCCGATGCCAATGCTGAAAAAACCACCCGCAATAGCAGCATCCACGCCACTGTAAGCATCTTCCACCACGATACATCCGGAAGGCTCCAATCCCATTTCATTGGCTGCATATAAAAATACATCGGGAGCAGGTTTGCTGTTTTTTACTTTAGTGCCATCTCCGATCACATCAAAATATTGCATAGCGTCCAGATAATCTAATACGGCAACTGCATTTTTGCTGGCGCTTCCCAATGCTATTTTGAAACCTTGTTTTTTTAAGTTTTCCAACAAATATTTTGCTCCGGGCAAATAATCATCTGGCGTAATATCTTTCAGACTTTCTACGTATAGATCATTTTTCTCGTTTGCTAATCGGCTTTCTTCTTCTTCAGTAAAATTCCCTATCAAATGGTTATGATGCAAAATTACTTTTATGGAGTCGAGCCTGCTTATGCCTCTCAGCTCTTCATTCATTTGTCTGTCAAATTTCCAGCCTTGTTTGTCTGCTAATTTTTTCCAGGCAATAAAATGATATTCTGCTGTGTCGGTGATGACACCGTCCAAATCAAATATAAAAGCTTTGATCATTAATTTTTATTTTTGGGTACTTCGTTTTATAAAATTGTTATCTCGGAATTTGAGCTTAACTGATATTCTTTATCCTTATGTACAAAGGTGATGTCGTTGGGACCATGATTGTACACGATCGTACTTTGTTGATTTACAACTAATTTCAATACGTTACCTTTCCAGATCAGGGGATATTCAATCCGGGTGATCTCAGCAGGAAGTTTAGGTTCGATACGCAATGCACCTCCGACCATTCTTATCCCACCAAAACCACAAACAATGATTTGCCAGACCCCACCCAACGAAGCGGAATGTATGCCGTGGTCAGATGATTTCATATTCAATCCCAAATCTATATCAGCAGCCTGACGATATAAGTAGTAACTCAATGCGCTGTTGTCCAAATCATTGGCTAAAACGGCATGGGTAGAAAGACTTAATGAGGAATCGTGCAATGTTCTTGCTTCATAATAGGTATAGTTGGCCATTTTTACTTCAGTACTAAATTTATGCTCCAGCAGATACATCAACATGACAATAGACGCCTGCTTGGATACTTGCATTGTATTTACCTGACTCAAGCTGTAATCTAAAAAAATTGATCCTACGTGCTCCTGATTCTTATATTTAGATAGATCAATATCCTTCAGGTTCAGATAGGTATCATCCTGCGGAATAATGTTATTTTCATTTGGTTGTGGAAGATAAATAAGCGGCAATCTTTTTTCCAGTTCTTTGATTTCAACATCGAGCTTCAATAGTGAATTCAAGGTTGAAAAAATAGGTGGTTTTTTTTCCTTCAGCAAATGATAATAATGAATGGCATTCTCTATGCACCAGTAAGCGGTATAGTTGGTAAAAGCATCGTTGTTGATATGCTCTTTGTATTCATCCGGACCTATCACCTCATTGATATGGTATCGGTTTTTATTTTCATTCCATTGTAAACGGCTTGCCCAAAAGATGCCAGTGTCCAATAAAATTTCGTATCCATACTTGTCCATAAAATCTTCATCGCCAGTCACCTGATAATATTGCCAGATGGCAAAAGATATATCAGAAGTGATGTGCTGTTCTATAAATCCACTCCATATTTTGGTAGATTTTCCTGTGATGATATCAGCGGCACCCCATACAGGAGTGACTTCACCGTCATCAGCCCAAGCTGATTCCCAAGGATACATCGCCCCTTTATATCCGTTTTCCAAAGCTTTTTTTCGGGCACCTTGTATTGTATTATACCGATATTCCAATAAACTCCTGGCTATTTTTGGGAGGGTAAATGTAAAAAAGGGCAGCATAAACAATTCAGTATCCCAAAACGAATGCCCCTTATAACCTTCTCCCGACAGCCCTTTAGCTCCGATGCCCATTCTGTTGTCGTGTGCCGGAGTCATCACAATTAAATGATATTGAGCAAATCGGATGGCCAATTGATTAAAATCGTCATTACTTTCTATCTTAATATCAATCGTTTTCCATTTTTCAGCCCACGCATTTACTGACTGATCAAGTAAGGCATTGTATCCGATGCCGGAATAAGTTTTGAGTTCTTGTATGGAAGTATTTCTCAATTCATCTATTGTGGATGATGCAAACTCTTTATCTCTGGTAGTATGGATAGTTGAAATTTTTTCCAGGCGGATGGTTTGATTTATGGATATATCCGCCTGAAACATTATAAATACTTTTCGTCTGTCCATCGCAAAACGGTCAGTGACTTCAGCACCTTCAGACACTACAGAATGCGTTGTATTATGTACAAATGTAATTTTCGACTCTTTAGTTTGCTGCAACATTTGCAGGTATTTTTTGTCAAATATTCTCTTTTCTCCTTCATGAAAATGTTGAGCGCCACTGTTGGTCATTTGGCCATTGATGCCACTTTCAAACTTTATTTTTGCTGGTTGATTGATTGCTTTTATCTCAATTTTTGTTGCTGTCAAATGCAAATTTTCAAATGAAATAAATCTGCTGAATGCAAATTTAAACTTTTTATCTTCGTCATTTTCCCAAATAAATCCTCTGGTGACTTCTCCGGTTTTGAGATTGAGTGTACGGTGATACTCTGAAAATGAACCGGTATTCAGTCCAAACAATTTACCGTCAATCCAGATATCGATATTGGATACATCGGCTGCATTGGGCAATTCTGTCACTTCATTTTCGTCAAATTTATTAAAAGTACCCGAAACAAATGTATCCCGCACCTGATTGATATACCGCTCTTCGGTGGCCGTACGCATGCCGATATAGCCGTTGCCCTGACAAAAAATCGTTTCGCACTTTCCCTGATATCTGGTATCAAAATCAGTTTCAGTTACCAGCCAGTTTTTCAGGAATCCCTTTCCTCGGTTGTATTCTATCATTTTAAAATTGATATTGTATTTTTTTATTCTCCTTAAAAACCAATTAAACTCCAAAATCAGTCTATAGGTTTATCATGATGTAATATTATTATCAATCATAGTAAATCTTAAAGCAATCTCCAAATTAACTAACTTTACTCACAAGATATGTATGATTTAATTGCCCGATACATGTAGGTCATGCTCATTATAATATAGTTTCTTCTGTTTCATTATCAAAAAAATGAAGCCTCTCTAAATCTATCCCAATGTTAAGTTTTTCACCGGGCGAATGAGCGTGTGTGGAACTGCTTCTGTATGAATAAATGCCATCCATTCCCTTTAGATTGAAATAATTGTAAGATTCACTTCCCACATTTTCTACAATTAATATTTCTATGTCAACATCGGTAGATAATCGTCTTTCCTTTTCCATTCCTTTGTCATATACATACTCGGGACGGAATCCCATCACTACTGTCTTTCCCACATATTTTTCCATAGATGTGCGCAATGGTTCGGGTATGGAAATTTTCATACCGTTATTTATAAATTGCAGTTCCCCTTCTTTTTCAATTTTTCCACTCACAAAATTCATAGCAGGACTACCAATAAATCCTGCCACAAACTTATTTTTGGGGTGGTTAAATACATTGACCGGAGTGTCTATCTGATGTACATGTCCATCCTTAAGTATCACAATTTTATCACCCATAGCCATGGCTTCTATCTGGTCATGGGTGACATACACCATCGTATTTTTCAATTGCCCATGTAATCGTTTTATTTCAGTACGCATCTGAACCCTCAACTTTGCATCCAGATTGGACAATGGTTCGTCAAATAAGAAGACATCAGGTTGCCTCACAATGGCTCGGCCTATGGCCACTCTTTGCCTTTGCCCACCGGACATTTCCTTGGGCAATCTATCCAAATATTCCGTGATGCCCAGTGTTTTTGCTGCATCAGTGACTCTTTGATTAATTTCAGTTTTTGGCATTTTTTTTAATGTCAGACCGAAGGCCATATTTTCATACACCGTCATGTGCGGGTATAAAGCATAATTCTGAAAAACCATAGCAATATTTCTGTCTTTCGGATGTACTTCATTCATACGTTTATTATCAAAAAACAGATCACCTCCGGAAATATCTTCCAGACCTGCAATCATACGCAATAATGTGGATTTACCACAACCGGAAGGGCCCACCAATACCACAAATTCACCTTCTTTGATGGACACATCAATGCCCCTGATCGCATGATGATTGTTGGCGTAAGTTTTTTCTAATTTTTTTATTTCTATTCCGGCCATTTCTTAAAGTTGTACATGATAAATTATGTCAATTGAATGATAAATTCTAATTTTTTAAATGTGTTGGTTTATTCTTTTCCGCCGGTTGCAGCAGTTCCCTGAACAAAAAATCTCTGAAAAATGATAAATATGGTTAATGTCGGCAAAGAAATTAAGATAGTTCCGGCCATGATTGCAGGCCAATCTGTCAATAACTCATACCGCAAAGAAGCCATACCTACGGGAAGTGTAAACATTTCACCGGTATTGGTAGCGATCAATGGCCACATAAATTCATTCCACGTACCTTGAAATGTATAAATGGCAACGGCTGCCAAAGCTGGTTTTGCATTAGGAATGAAAATTTTCCAAAACATCTGAAAATAGTTACATCCATCAATCAGGGCAGCTTGCTCCAGATCTTTTGGCATTGTTTCAAAAAATTGTTTCATGAGAAAAATATTTACGATACTTACCATCCCAGGCAAAATCAGTCCGGGAAATGAGTTAATCATATGCAATTCGTTGATCAGCATAAATTTAGGAATGATCAGGATGATTCCGGGGATCATAAGACTCGCCATCATAGCGCCAAAAATAAAATTTTTACCCCTGAATTCAAGTTTGGCAAATGTAAATCCGGCAAGGGCAGAAAAAAATACATTGGTGATAGTTTGAAATGTTGTAATTACCACGCTGTTGAATAGCCATGTTGAAAAAGGTAGGTCTTGCCAGATATATATATAGTTTCTAAGTGTCCACCCCGAACTAACTATCTTCCCCGGCTGATTAATAAGATTTTTGTCATCAGAAAAAGATACAATCACTGAAAATATAAACGGACCCAAATATACCATTGCCATAAAACACAGCACCGATAGTAACAATATTTTCTGAATTTTAATTGATTTCAATTTTTATCTTTTTTAATCGGGTTTACAAATGTTTATGAATCTAGTTAGTACGGGTTGGGTGGGAAATATTTTTTCTGAACGATTGTGACTATCATAATAATTCCTGCCAGGACAATGGCTGCTGCTGCTCCATAGCCCAATCTGAAATATTTAAATCCATTCTGATATACATAATAGGACATCGTGGTTGTAGCATTGTTTGGTCCGCCTTCGCTCATTACGAAAACCTGATCAAAGACCTGAAAACAACCTATTAAACTCATGACGACAACAAAGTATGTTACCGGACGAACCATAGGCACTGTGATATTCCAGAATTGTTGCCACTGCGACGCTCCTTCAAGTTTTGCAGCTTCGTACAAAGATTCAGGTATGTTTTGTAAACCGGCCAAAAATGAAACCATAAAGTAACCGGACGTAGTCCATATATTTAACATCATGATGGAAATAAGGGCAGTTTTAGGATTGGTCAACCAATCGTTAGGAGCAAAACCGAAATTTCCAAGTATTGAATTTAGCAATCCTTCTTTGGAATAAATGGCAACAAATATTATAGATGTCACGACAGAAGACGTTACTGCGGGTATGTAAAAAGCAGTTCTGAAAAATGATCTGCCACGTATTTTTTGGTTCATCACAAATGCGAGAAACAAAGCAAGCATGGTTTGTAACGGCACTACACCGATAGTATAGAGCACCGTATTCAGCATGGATTTGAAAAATATTTTATCTCCGAATAGTTCAAAATAGTTATCCAACCCCACAAATTTTTGTTGTGATGCCATCAATTCCCAGTCAAAAAAACTGATCACAAAAGAATAAAAAATTGGAATGAATAAAAAAATCGTTAACAATATAAGCGGGAAAAATAGAAAGGTAAATGCCCAAAATTCCTGCTCCTTTCTTGTACTACTTTTGGATTTCATTGGCTGTTATTATTATTGATGTCATCTTGTATTTTATAACTTACATAATTGTATAAATATAGAAACTACTTATTAATTTTTAACGGTTTGATGTCTTCTTCCATTTGCGCTACGGTTTGGTTGATGTCCGCTTTCTCGTAAAAAATAGCCTGCATACCGGATTGCACTATGGAGTACCAACGCTCATTATAATCAACCTGAAAAACTTTGGCAAATTCCACACTTCCCAAGAAGTATTTATATATGGGGTGATTACCATAATCGAGTGCCAGAGCAACACTTTTGCGGGTCGGCATAGCTATGCCGGTACTCGTCCATATCTTCATCCCTTCCTTGCCTGTAAGGTAGTTCATCAATTTCCAGCTTTGATCTTTGAGTGGATTTTCTTTGGCAGAACTGTATGCAACAGTAAAAGCTATGGTTGCCATTTGTTTACCCATTGGCAAAAAAGCAATTTTATAGGGAACATTTTTAAATTGATCTTTGAGTTGCGGTATAAACCATCCGCCGGAGATGACCATTGCTGCCCGCTCCCTACCGAAAACTTCTTCCAGATTATTCATACTTACTTCAGATGGAATGGTGGCAATCTTCTTTTGAAATAATCCGTGATAAAACTCCAAAGCTTCTTTAAATTCCGGGGTATTTATGGTAAGATTGCCCTCTTTATCCTGAAAAGTGCCTTTATTCTGAAACACAAAAGGCATTAACTTATCGATAGAAGGTTCGACGACCATACCGTATTGGTCTATTTTGCCATCACCATTAGTATCTTTAGTTAGTTTTCTGCAATACTCTTCAAGCTCTTTCCAGTCTTTGGGTGGCTCAGTTATACCTGCTTCTAAAAACATTTTTTCATTATAAAACAATACAAAAGGCCCAAAATCCTTTGGAAGCCCATACAACTTTCCATTTTTAGTGAAAGCATCCAGAAACTGTGGATAAAAATCATTTTTATCAAATGAAGTATCTTTATTTATAAAATCATCCAGCGGCTGTAAGACATCATATCGGAGGTAAGAAGGAGCCAGCCAGTCTTTTATATAAAAAATTTGTGGTGCAGAGTGTGTCCCCAGCATCAATTGTATTTTCTCAGAATAATTGCCGGGTATCAGTTCAAATTTTACTTTACTTTCAGGAAATTTTTTCGTAAAAGTGCTGAGTAAAGAATCAGTAAGTCTTTTTTCAGAAGGGTTGGATTGCCAACTTGAAAACCGAATTGTATTGTCTTTATCTTTGACACAAGAGGTAAAAAATGTTAAAAAGAAAAATACAACTAAATATTTTAAAGTAATTTTTATCATAAAAAGTTGGGTTTAACTAATTAATGACAATATAGTAAAAAATTGGAGTTACGGAAAGAAAGTTTGCACTTAACTCGTTGGATTTCTATAAAATTCAATATTTTAGTTTTATTTTTCAATGAATTAAATGGGTAAACGCATTACAATACCCTAAATAATTATGAACGTTTACGCTTAAAAGTCACAGTTAAAAACTTTATGTTACGTCGCTTGCGCTAAGCTTTACCTTTGAAATTCATTTCTTTAAGTTTGTTCACCAAGCCTTTTTGTTAGGCTGTCAACCATGATTTTATTTGATCGTTTGTCAAATTACCTCCACAAAGTATGGTAGCTACAGTTTGATTTTTAAAATAATTTGGATTTTCTAAAATGGCAGCAATGCCTACCGCCCCTGATGGCTCAGATACTATTCCCAAATGTTGATGAATAAGCCGCATGCCTTGTATTATGGTACGATCATCGACCAGTAACGCATCATCTACCAGTCCTCTCATATCTATCAAGGCTTGTGGCACGGGAATCCTGACTGCTATTCCATCAGCTATGGTATTTGTGGTTTCATAATTGACGATAGTAGAAGAGCGCCAGGAGTCAACCATGGCAGAAGCTCCTTTGGCCTGAACAGCAACTATTTTTATCTCCGGACGGTAGTGTCTGATCACTCTCGCAACACCATTTAAAAGTGCTCCATTGCCTAATGCTATTATAACGCAGTCTATTTTCAGCGGAAACTTTAATAGTTCAAGCCCGATGGTAGCGGCACCCTCCAGGGTTTCAATATTCTGGCTATCCTCTACAAATGTGGCATTGATTTCTTTAGATCTTCTTTTGGCTTCCAATTTTGCACTATCAAAATCGTCTCCAAATAAAATAACCTGCGCACCCAGCGATTTCATCCGATCAAGTTTAAAAGGATTGGCGTTTTTACTGGCATAGACTGTAAGGCGCAGGTGTTGTTTTCGGCAAGAGTATGCCATGGCTTGCCCAAAATTGCCGGCACTAGCACAAATGAAGTGGGTGTCAGGTGATGCTTTGGAAACAAAAATTTCTGCACCACGACCTTTGAAACACCGAACCGGATTGGCAGTTTCTACTTTTACCACTAAAGTCAATTCAAGGAGGTCGCTTAATGTGTCACTAATATACTGTGGTGTATCACGAAAAATAGGGTCTATTCTTTCTATAGCCTCATGTATATTGTCAATCGATAACCTATAATCTTCATTTGTTGTTCCCATCTTATTTTGCCTGATTTTTTTGCTTACAAAGCAGTCTATTGATTAATCCACTTTTTTCCGCTCAAATCTATGCAAATTCTTATCTTATTTTTGTATTTTGTTTTACTCTGAGCTAAAATAGAATTAATCCTTACTCATATATTCTGCAATAAGCCGGTCATTTTCATTCGGACTCTGTGATAGTGATTTGATGATGCGTTGTTGTTCATTGTCATTTTTATTCTGACTGAGTTTTTTCTTTGCCTGTATGTCTGTGACCAATATTTCAAAGGCAACAATCCCTTTGGCCATTCCAGTTTTATAATCTTTCGGCAGACCATCCCATTGGGTTTTGTAATTTGATTCGTATTGATTGATAGTCCTTTCCAGAATGGTTATGACATTATCACTCTCCGATATTATATTACCAGTACCGTAACAATGTACGGAAATATAATTCCATGTCGGCACGTTCAGCACTTTATCATAATGGCTGGGTGATATATATGCATGTGGCTCACTGAATATCACCAGCACCGGGCACCCTTCTACGTCTTTCCAATGATCATTGGCCCTGGCAAAATGTGAGGTCAGCATCAGTGAGTCACCTGACTTTGAGAACAGAAATGGTAAATGTGTTGCTACAGGCAGGTGATTTTTGGCCGTTATGATGGTACCAAAACTGAATCGTTCGATAAATTGGACAATTTCCGATGGATCATCCATGATATTGGTGGGCGGTATGTACATTATTTATGAGCTGTGATTAAATACAATACAGAAACGTTAACTTAAGTTTTCACCAAGCGATACATCCCCGGTTTTCCGCCTGTTCTTTCAAGGATATTTCTTGCTTCCAGATCCAATTTTACCGTCTCTCCATACCACTGCACCCCTCCGTCAAAGGTATCCTTGACCCGATTATACAATCGTTCCATCAATTCGGTATGCGTCAGCTCTGTATCTTGTAAGATCGCCAAAATATTTTCCCTGATGACCGTATATTTTTCCAGTGAAATACGTTTGTTGGTCTTTTCAGGGTGAGGATGTAAGGTTTGGATTTTTTCGGGTTGCATAATAGTATAAAAGTTGCCGAAATAAACAATATTTTTAATAATAGGGTTTCATTATTTAGTTTTGTTGATGATGGGTATAAAAAAACTCAAAAAAAAACCAACTAAATTTTAAGATTATACGTCTTACAAAGTATATCAAAAATAATATTATCGTGTTGCGAAATCTATCCGTATCATTATTGTTGTTGGGCTCTATGGCATGTCAAAAAAATGAATGTAATCCTTCATCAGAATCAGACGGTCGTGCTTGTATAACACTGTACGATCCTGTTTGTGGTTGTGATGGAGTGACATATGGAAATGAATGTGAAGCGGCAGCATTCAATATCATAGACTGGGAAAAAGGAAAGTGTATTTACGATATACAATCTCTATTGGGCACATGGATTTTTTTAGGCTATGAGTCTGAAGGGGCTAAGTTTGGTTCTGCCACCAAAACGCATCCGTACGATATGGAAATGACTATTATGGACAAAAAATCAGGCGACAACTATGAAGTAAGTGGTAAGTCTTCAATAAACTTCATGCAAGGTAGTGTCAAAATCATCAATAAGGGCAAACTAACTCAAAACATGAACCTGACTACTAAAATATCAGGAACTTTGGAAGCACTCAAATATGAAGACAAATTTGTACGGTACCTAGGTAGCGATGGTCAATATCAGGTAAATAACCCCTTTCTTTCAATAAAAAGTACCATCTACAGTCAGGATGGCAATACAACACCAAGTTTGGAAGTATTGATTTTTCGTAAAAAGTAACACTTCGTTTTTTACATCTATATCTTTACACCATGAAGGAGTTAAGGAAAGTTAAAGAAGATATTCTTCATGACCCTTCATTCCTTAATGGCTATTTTTTGAACCATGAAGGAGTTAAGGAAAGTTTAGGAAGGTTTTCTTCATGACCCTTCATTCCTTCATGGATATTTTTTTTGAGCCATGAAGAAGTTAAGAATTTCAAATCTTCATGACCCTTCATTCCTTAATGGTTCCTAAAGGACAGGAAAGAGATCACTAAAACAACACTACTCCTACCTGGCAACCGATCCATATTTTATGTTTGTAAGTCCCCCTATCGCCTTCATACGTTGAATTTTTAACGAGTGATGCTACATGGCTATTGATGGCTGAATTTGGGTCGTACCAAAAGTGATTGATGGTGAGTCCCGTCCTGATACCGAATTTTTTTGCCGGTTGCCAGGATATACCAATCAAAAGCTGATTGTGCATATTAAAATTCCATTTTGTAATATTATCTACATCGTGTGTATTCCGTACCGTGACATCGGCTTCGAAATTAAGCTTATTACTTAGGGGCAATGTTGTGGCGATACCCATACCTGCCTGGGCAAACCGAAGATCTTTGTCGCTGGTATTGAAGCCACAAAAATAATGCATATGAAGTGGCGCCCATCCTGAGCGGTAGCCTAGATTCATCGTTCCCAGTTCATTGTATGACAATTCAACTTTGTGATAGCCATCTTTGACATAATTGATCAGTCCGATGGCCAGTCCTTTTTTGATGTAATTGGCCTTATTGATGATGCCGATCTGCAGGCCTTCGAGTGTGTCGCATGTATTGATGAGGCCTGAAATCTGAACACCTTTGATATTGGCTGCTTTATTGTATAAGCCGGCTACCTGAAGATATGTAGTGGCACTGTCTACGGTATTGATCAATCCGCTGAGTTGCCCTCCTGTTACTTTTACAGCCTTATTGTACAATCCACCGATCTGCAAACCTCTTAGTGTATGTGTTTTCTGATATACACCTGATATCTGAATTCCATTGGTAATGCTATCATTATTATTGACCACTCCCGCTATTTGGACTCCTTGGACGTTGCCTTTGACAGCATTGAGTACACCGCTGATCTGTGTGCCGGTCACATTTTCCGACACAGCATTGACAACTCCCGCTATTTGTACACCGTACACATCGCCGTCGTCATAGTTATATACACCACCGAGCTCTACACCATTGAGTCCTTTAGAGTTGCCTCCGATGATGTTGAGTGATAAGGTGTTTCTGGTGTGAAAAGAAAGCAATTTATTGGTACTGATAGGTGGCAAAAGTGATATGGAAAAACTATTGAATATCGTATCATTAATATTGATCAGATTGACATTTTTCTTTTTCATTTTATCCCAGAAACTTTCATTGTACGTACTTTTTCTTATCGATGGCGCTTCAGGTATTCTGTCATTATTTAACGAGCCTATCAATACTTCCTTTTTACCCAATGAGTCAAACTCAGATATTTTGACTCTCGGAAAAGACCGCAATCTAATCTGAAGGGTTTGACTTTCGGATGCGACGATGACCAGGGAAGTATCTATATAGTTGGCTTTGGCAACATTGATCCTGACCTGTCTGAAATCGGAGGGTAGGCTGAAAGCAAATCTTCCCTTACTATCAGAATTAACAAGAATTTTGAGCTTTTTGACATAGACACTGGCATCATTGACGGGTTCATCGGATTGGGGATTGATGATCGTTCCGCTGATGCTTAATGATTGAGAGCGATCAGGACCTGAAGATTTGATGATAAGGTATTTTTCTTTTACGATGATCGTGATGTTAAGTTCACTTTCCAGTATAGGAATGACATTTCTGAGTGCTGTTTTTGTGACCTGAATACTTAACTTACGGTCATCATCAAACTCGCTGTATGAAAATATTACACCCGCCTGTTGCTGGATATCTTTAAAAACTATCCTTGCAGATTTATTGACATGATTGAGTGTTAACTCAGTATTCAGTATGTTTTGGCTTGATATAATGTTCATCCATGCACAAGCCCATAAAGTGGTGATGGTTCTTATAGACATGGTTTTCCTTCGATTTTATAGTGATGGTCCTGATATTGATACTTAAATCCCAAAGTCTCTGTGATAACTGTGATGATGGTCGCTACTTCTTCATCAAAAAACTGGGTAGTTATCTTACAATCACCGATACTTTCCGGCATCAACCGGATGTCGATATCGTAGGTTTCTTCCAGTAAAGCTACAGCATCGGCCAACCGGGTATCTTTAAAATCGAATTTGACTGTTTTGCTGTCTATGTCTGTAATGATTTTCTTTTGTGATCGGATGTACCAGGCTTTTTCGCCTGCTTTGATGATGATTTCACTGCCATGTTCGTCATACAGGCGCACGATGCCTTCATTGACTACAACATAAACCGTATCCGACTGAGGCTGACTTTCCACCGTAAATACCGTGCCCAGATCTTCTATATACACACCATCCGACTCGATGATAAATGGCAATGCTGCATTATGTGTTACGGTAAACTCTGCTTTGCCTGAGAGATTTATTTTGCGGCTATTTTTACCAAAACCTTTATCAAAAGTGATACGGCTGTTTTTAGCAAGGGTAATTTCACTCTTGTCGTTCAGTATTTTATGTATGGTTTCATTTTCAGCAAATATCTCTGAAGGCATATCCTGTCTCTGCATCAAAAATACTACGGCTAACAATCCTACCACAAAAACTGCAGCCAAACCATACATCAAAAAAGGATTTGATTTTATTGTCACCTCTTTGCTGAAAGTCTGCCATGCCTTTTGTTTATCAGGTGATGAGATTTCTTTATCGTACACCATCAAAAACACCTGTTGAATATTGTCGAAATACTGTTGATTTTGAGGAGATACCGCTTTCCATTCTTCCAGTTGGATTGCTTCTTCAGGGCTGGCTTCACCACAAAGATATTTTGTGATAAAATCGTCGTTAACTATATGATGTGTATTCATAACAGATGGCTTAAGAGGGTGAAAACAATGATATGGATATACTCAGACAAAGCGACTGTCATTGTTTTCAGTGCTTTACCCATTTGGTTTTCGATGGTCTTAGGAGACAATTGCAAACTTTCAGCTATCTCATTGTATCTCAGACCATCATATCTGCTCATGGCAAATATCTTTCTGCATTGTTCCGGCAGAGACTGTACCGCTGCAGCTATTTTTTCTGCTACTTCCTGATAGATCATTGTATCGCCGTTAGCATGGTGATCGTCTGCTGGCTTGGATTGCACATACTTTTGAGCAACTTTATCATGTTTGATTTTATTCAAACATTTGAAGTATACGCCTTTGTACAGAAAAGCCTGTATAGAAGTGTGGATCAACAGTTTGTGACGGTCATGCCACAGGTCCATAAATACTGACTGTACGATATCCTCGGCTTCATCCGGATCAGTGACCATCGTCTGACAATATCGGTACATACCATCGTAATAATCAGCAAACAACTGTTCAAATTTGGCCTTATCTACCGATTTTGCAGGCTGTAATGGCATTACTTTTTTATTCATCTCCTTTATGTTAACACTCATGCGGAAAGGTATGTTTTTATGCGTTGAATGACTACCCGCGCCTGCTCTTTCTTTGGAGTTAATTGACACTGTAAATGTTGACAATGTTGTACTATTCATGGCCTCTTATCTCACCATTAAAACAATCCAATACACTTCTATCACAACTAATCAAGGTGCTGAATACACGTATTAAAAATACATTTTTCATTTATATTTTAATTTTAACAATAAGAAATTTGCACTGCACAAATCTTTGTCATTCGGTTGCTCATCGTTCGGTTGCTCATCGTTCGGTTGTTGAGTCATTCATCATTCGTCATTCAACATTCAACATTCAACATTCGTCATTCGTCATTCGGTTGCTCATCATTCGGTTGTTCGTCATTCAAGTGTTCGGTTGCTCATCGTTCGGTAGTTCGTCATTCATCATTCGGTTGCTCATCATTCGGTTGCTCATCGTTCGGTTGTTCATCATTCGGTTGCTCATCGTTCGGTTGTTCAAATCGTTCGGCCCTAAAACTCTACTTTGTATGAAAGTATCGGTACGAAAGGCATCATCGTCCATTGCTCCATTTTATCATTCTGGATGTCATAAGTGAACCCGCCGATGTTATCGCTATTGGTAGCATTCATCAGGTCGAGAGAAAGGGTGGACGTGTATTTGTTTTTATTTCTTTTATACTTGATACCGATATCCAGTTTATAAAAATCTTTGAGTTTGACCGAAAAAGGGCGGCTTTCATCGCGCACTTCTTTTTGGGCAAGTTGTGAAGCAGCTCTGTCTATAGGTGTATCCCATTGGCCACCGACCAATGCATTTTTGATGTTGATACCCAGAATATTTCTTTTATTTTTGCCCACTATCCATTCTTTGCCTATGGTGACCACTGATGTATATCCTGCATTATATCGGCTATTGATCCATCCGGTTGCAGGAGTTTTGTACTTTGAGTCAAACACTGATCCAGTGATGATGTAGTACCAGTTATTGTGCAAAAACCTTTCAAGAGTTAGTTCCAAACCAATATTTCGACCCTTGCCTTCATTGATCAGTTTAAAATCCGGAAAAAAGAATTGTTGGTTGGTGATGGCGTAATTTCTGTTTTCACCCAGTCCCACAGGTATATCACTGATTCTTTGATAATAAATCTCAGATTTGATCCTCGTATGGGTATTGATATCATAATTGTGTGTCAGTACCAGATGGTGCGCCTTCGTAAAATCGAGATTTTTATTGATCAGTCCGCCTTCTTCAGATTTGATAAAGTAGACGACGAGTGGTTGAATCTGACTGTGTCTTCCGTATGCCAAAGCTACATTTGATTTTTCATTGATAGTATATTGGATATTGCCTCTCGGTTCTATCACCTGTTTTTCATTCAGCAGAAAATTTGAATAGTGAAGTCCAATATTGGCTGACCACTTTTCATTCATTCTGTACTGCATCTGACCATAGACTCTGACAAAAGATGTATTATCTTTGTTATTGATCCTGTTGACAAATTCGGTTTCATTTTGATAGTCATTGTACAAAGTCTGATAACCCAGTTTGTCATAATACATTCCGCTGCGGAAGGTAATTTTTGGGTTGATCTTCTGTGTATAGTTGAGTGCGGCAGATATTTTATTGGTCTTATTATCTATCTGAAATTTGCTGAAATAGGTATAATTCTGATAAAGTGTTTTGACATCTTCATTAAAACCACTTTTGGTCGTAGAATAAGCTAAGATGGCAGACAAAAAACCATTTTTTTTGGTCGATATGGTGTATTTGGCACCATTGACAGACATATTGCTAAGAAATTCTCCATTAGACATATGCGCCAAGGCCCCTTTATCTTTATCTATATCTTCGAGTGTTTCATCTACTTTCTGATTACTCCAGCCATTGATACCAAAAAGTGACAGATGACCAGCCTTATTGAACGGTAAACTTATATTGTACGAAAGATCACTGTAATTGAGTACGCCTGTCAGATCGACTCCCAGTTTGTCTATCAATGAAAGTGTTGAGTATCGGTAATTGACCAAATACGAACCTTTATATTTTTTGCTGAATGGTCCCTCCACCGCCGCCTCCATACCGAGGAATCCTGCTTTGAGCGTAAATTCATTTTTACTGTTGTTGCCTTTACGCAGTTTGATGTCAAAAACTCCGCCGAGTGCATTGCCATATTCCGCAGAAAAAGCGCCTGTCGAAAAATCAGAATTGGCTAATACCTGCGACGACAATACCGACACACCACCGCCTGAAGAAGCCACGTCACCGAAGTGATTTGGATTGGGAATGTCGATACCTTCCATGCGGTAGAGTAATGCGGAAGGATGATTGCCACGCACTGAAACATAGTTGTTGCCATCATTGGTCGGCACAACACCTGCAAATGACTGCGCCATACGGGCTGGATCATCTACTGCTCCTGCAAATTTATTGCTCTCTTCCACTGAAAAGGTTCTGGTGCTGGCGTAAGCTAAGGAGTTGACAGGTTTTGATTTTTCCTCCCGAGCTGTGATGACTACCTCATCGAGTGACTTGATATCCTCCTTCATGGTGACATTCTGCACCAACTCTTTACCACTTTTTATCTCAATAGTAGTCACAAAAGCCACATATCCCAGATAGGAGACATTGAGATAGTGTCGGCCTACCGGCAGCCCTTCTATTCTGAAGTCACCGCTTTCGTCGGTGATGGCAGCGTTATTTTCATAATGAACAACAAATACCAGTGCGCCGATGAGTGGTTGCTGAGTGACTTCATCTGTTACCGTACCACGGATATTGTACGATTGATCTGGTTGGGCAAATACGAGTTGACCTAACACGAGAAAGACCACAATAAATAAAAATTTTATACGATTCATTTTCCTTTGTTTTGCTGTATGAAAACAAAGGTGACTTTTACCCCTATGGAAGGGAGAAAGTTTTTTTGATGTTTTTTAAATTACACCCACACCAGGCATTTTAGTGCCTTTAAATCATTCACCCAATTCGGCAATTTTGTTATCGGGTTCCAGCGCAGATCAAGGCGTTCGAGTTGGTCCAACTCAAGTATTTCTTTGGGAATAGAGGTGATTCGGTTGCCACGTAAGTCCAGCTTTCTGAGTTGATGTATATTGGCAATTTCTTTGGTTATCTGGGCAATATTATTGTTGCGAAGTTTGAGCTCCTTAAGTTCACTGTTATCGACAGGAATTTGGCTACATTCATTATTGTTAAGGCATAATACTCTAAGGGAAGATAAGTTCCTAAAATTTGGATGCAATTCAGTAAGTTGATTATTAGATAGATTTATTTCTTGTAAATGTATAAGATTACCAAAAGAGTCAGGAAGGAAACTTAGCTGGTTCATTTCTGCTTTCAATTCTTTAAGGCAGATCATATTTCCAATTTCATTAGGTAATTCTTGTAGTTGATTTTGACTTATGTTCAGATATTCCAGTTTAATTAATTGGGTGATCTCATCAGGAATATTTGTGATCTTATTATCGTGCAGATACAGGTATGACCACAAATGCTGCAGGGCGCCGATATCCATTGGTATTTCTGCAATTTGATTATGTCCCAGGTCTATCATTTCAAGATTGACCAGATTAGATATATCAGGTGAGATTTGTTTGATTTTATTGGCGGAGAGATTGAGAGTTCTTAATTCTCTTTGTTGCCACAAAGCAGTTAGGTAGGGTTTCTATCTGATTGTTAAAAACAGAAATATCCGTATAAATATCCACTATTTCAGGTAATTCGATAAGGTTTTGTCCCTCTGCTTTTAGTTTTATAATATCGTTTGAATAAAACTGATTTTTATTTAACCTTGACCATTGCGGACAAATAAAAAGATAAACTGGCTGTGCCATCCATAGTCGGCTCATTGGTCGAGTAATCTCCATAATCATCATGATATACACAGAGCTC
Organism: Saprospiraceae bacterium; assembly: GCA_043748345.1. GTDB lineage: Bacteria > Bacteroidota > Bacteroidia > Chitinophagales > Saprospiraceae > OLB9. The sequence goes on along the minus strand of JAYTNJ010000171.1, from coordinate 10,751 downwards.
TGACTGAAAAGGGGCGTATTCATCATCATAAGCCAACCTGAGTCCTATCAGATTTTTAAATATTGATGTGTACACCGGTCCATCCACCAGACCACCATCGATAGGATATTGATACTTTACTGTAAATGATGAGTGGGGATCCGTTGGAGTGTCAGTATCTGCCGGAAAACCCACGATCATGGATGTGCCCCAGGGATTGCATCCGAATAACCAATCTCTCAGAGCTGCTTCCATTTCGAGATATTTACCGTCGCCACTCAGTTGGTGGTATAATCTCAATTGTGTCAATGCAGCTACATTCAGATTGTTGGAGCACCAGATAAAAGGGATTCCCATGAGAAAACCATTTTTTTCTGCACGACCATAAATCGATTCCAACCCACTCTTCAGATAATTGATATACTTGATCCTTACTATAGAGTCATGAGTAAATTTTGCTACTTTGTAATGCCCCAGATTGACAAACGGATAGTATTGATAATGTCTCGCTCCGTTGTATACCATCCATGGAGTGACAGGCTCCAGATCCCCCCAGTAAACAGCATCTTTGAGATAGACACTATCACCACCGTTCTGGTACAGCTGAATAGCTGCTAGTTCCATATCATCAATATAATTGTCCTCTTCATAAAAATATGGGGCTCTGTTGCTGGCAGTTTGATTGACACCCAAATCCGTTTTTGCATATTCAAATGCTTCAACTGCTTTTACGGCTATTTTTTTGCTAAACTCAGGGTAGTACTCTTTCAGAATACTACTGCCTAATGCAAAAGCGGAGGCATATTTTGCAGCGGTAGATGATACACCAGTCGATCGGTTTTTATATTTGCCAAAACCTTGCTGTTTGCCAGTTACAAAATATACGGGTCGTTGTAGTCCTTTACCATAACTCACACTATCCAGTGTAGGCAGCCTTAGACCTGCGTGGTCTCTGTCATCAGCTATCTGATTGAACATGAATCCGTAGGAAGGATTCATTCTGTCGAGCCAGTCCAAACCCCATTTAGCTTCATCCAGTATATCCGGTATGCCATTGGTTCCGGGTTTACCATCAGCATCATATTTATCCGCAAATGCACCGGGGTTTTCCTGCCACGCAAACAGCATCTGATAGGTAGCATTGGCGGACGTAGTTACATACTGCAGATAATCAGAAGCGTCATGCCATCCTCCGACGACATTGATATAAGTTGAGTCCAGAGTAGGGTGGCCCATGATAAACCCGTCATGCGTATGACACGAATCGATGAGATATGGATTGTAACCACACCTTTGTTGTCTCATATATTTCAAGACAAAATCTGCCGCACCATCATATACCCCATTGTTGATCTTAAATGCAGGTGATGATGTATTGCCTGATCTGATAAAATAAGTACCGGATTTCTCAAAATCAGAAAAATTTAATCGAAAAATATTAGAAAATGCTGCATATTTTCCGTGTTCTATTATATGGTTGCCTTTGTAAACGGTTTCACCGGATGAGAGATGTACAACTTCAAAAGCAGATGGTTTTTCTTCTGATTTGGTAGCAAAAACAGCTACTTTTATACTTTTTTCAGTATATCCTAGATGATTTACCCGAATCCATGATGTCTCTAGGATTGTTCCTGAAGACACACCTACCCAACAAATATTGAAAAGTAAAATTAATTCAATAGCATAAAAGACACTACTTTTCATTAAGGATGAATATTTAAAAAATACGCCTTAAAAGTAATGATTTTGGTGTAAGCCGGAAGAAAATTAAATACTAAATTTTTATGTTAATGATTATGTGGATTTTCGTTACCTCCTATTATGCAAAATACAAATTAAAAAAGTGTTCCCTTCTTTTCTATTCAGGGGAACTTTATGTTCATTAATCATATTATGATTTGAGAGTTTATTTTCTAAATTTATCCATAATTTTTTATTTTAATTAAAATTCTAATACATGTCATATCTAATTTTTATCACAGGTCTTCTGATTATTGTAATTAGTCAGATCTTAAAATTTCCTCAACCGGGATTCAACAGAAAAATTAAAGTCGGTGGGATCATTCTTTTATTAATAGGTATCATAAATGCATCGCTTGTGATTATTAATCCGGGCGAGATAGGTGTGAAGTCATTATTCGGAAATGTGAGCCCAGATGTACTGAACAGCGGCATGAGGGTAGTAAACCCCCTTATGAAAATCCACAAGTTTGATGTTCGTACTCAAAATTATACCATGAGTAGTATTCATGATGAAGGCGCTAAAGTGGGAGATGATGCTATCAGAGTTTTGACGGCTGATGGGCTGGAAGTCGTGATTGACCTATCCGTTTTATATCGCCCGATATCTACGGATTGCCCAAAAATTCTTTCTTCCATTGGTTTAGATTATGAAAATATTTTGATTAGGCCCTTGAGCAGAACGAGGATCAGAGATAATGCTGTCTATTATGATGCTATCTCTTTATATTCTACGAAGAGGGATGAATTCCAAAATAAGATTTTCAAGACTATAGAAAAAGATTTACTGAACAGTGGTTTTTTTTTAGAGCAATTATTGGTCAGAAACATAGCATTGCCGGAATCGGTCAAAAAAACCATCGAAAGTAAAATCAATGCCGAGCAGGAGGCCCAAAAAATGCAATTTGTGCTGCAAAAAGAAAAACAAGAAGCAGAGCGAAAGCGGGTAGAAGCACAGGGTATTTCTGATTACCAAAGAATCATCACAAGTACCTTAAGTGATAATCTGCTGCAATATGAAATGATCAAAGCATACAAGGAATTGTCAGTATCAGCTAATGCAAAAGTTATCATAATGGGAAATGGCAAGCAGCCTATTATACTTGATAGCAAGTAGATTGATCTGCCGTAACACTACGATTAGTAGCCGCTGATTGAAACTCAAAAATCCGGTACTAACCTAAAACAGCCAAGATTAATATTGAATATCAATATTTTATTTTGGGCGGCTTGAAAAAGTGGTGAAGATAAAAACTAAAAAGGGAACCTCTTTGTGTAAGAGTTTCCCTTTTTTTGTGGTACCTCCCAGATTTGAACTGGGGACACACGGATTTTCAGTCCGTTGCTCTACCAACTGAGCTAAGGTACCTTAGCTTTTTCTAAAGCGACGCAAAAGTAAGCTCTTTTTTTATAATTCAAAATAGTATCTTACTTATTTTTCTTTTTTGCGAAATGTAACATAGAGACTCCCTCAGCAAAAACATAATAATTTCTTTACCTTTGCCAATGATGAAAAGAGAATTTATCATAAATATCATCCTCCTTTTTATTATCAATATATTGATAAAACCCATATATATTTTTGGTGTCGAGGCCAGGATTCAGGACACTGTGGGTACAGAAGCATATGGACTTTATTTCTTTTACTTTAATTTTATCTTCCTTTTTCAGTTTATCAATGATCCGGGCCTTCAGAACTGGAATGCACAGTACATACCGAAAAACAGAGTCAACATTCAATCTCATTTTTCCAATTTGCTTCAGATAAAATTTATATTGGCATTCATTTTTATATCAATTGTTTGTCTGTCAGCATTTTTTTTAGGCTATCTCGATACGTGGATGATTTTTTTTATGGCTGTCAATTTTGTACTTAGTTCGCTTTTTATGGTATTTAGGGGGGTTGTGGCGGGATTGGGACATTACCGATCAGACAGCTTACTATCATCTCTTGACAAATTACTGATGTTATTCATACTGGGATACTTAGTTTGGTTTTCTGATTACAGAGATAATTTTGACATTAGGTTTCTCATTTATGGGCAAACTATGGCATATTTGATAGCATGTTTAGTAGCTTTTAGTCTTATCATCCGCAAAATAAGTCTAATTTTCAAACCCATCCGAATCGAAGATATTAAAACAGTTATTCAGTCAAGTGCTCCCTATGTTTTGATCATGATATTTATGACTACGTACAATAAATTGGATGGTGTGATGCTGGGTTGGCTCTTGGATGATAATAACTATCAGGCCGGTGTTTACGCTGCCGCTTACCGGTTTTATGATGCCGCAAATATGGTAGGATATCTTTTTGCAGCACTGTTATTGCCCATGTATGCTTCTGAGATAAATGATAAAAATATACTTAAAGAACTTCTCGATACAGGTATCAAATATACTACATCATTGAGTTTAGTTATGCTGGCATCCATTTGGTTTTTTGGCGATGACATTCTCAAATTATTGTATTCTGAATATCAGCCAGATTTTTTTAAATCCCTCCGATTTTTAATGATAAGTTATTTTATGGTAGCAACAGCATATATATACGGGACACTGTTGGTTGCTACGGGAAATGTAAAGAATTTAAATATCGTATTTGCAGCCGGATTAGTTGTCAATATTGTTTTGTGCTTAATCCTGATACCTTCATTCAAAGCTGTAGGGGCTTCCATAGCGACACTACTTACACAGATATTGGTGATGGCAGGTCAGATATACCTGGTGAAAAAGCAGATGAATATAGTCATCTCGGCGTCAGAACTTAGGCGGATTGTATCTTTTGCACTTAGTATTATAGGTGCATTTTTCATTTTAACTGCTGTTTTGAAGATCGAATGGTATCTTATTCTGGGCCTTTGTATATTAATTTGTGTACTTTTGTCGTTTATTTTCAAAATCATAAACCAAAAGGATCTTGCATTAATTCGCAATCGAAAATGATAAGGATCTTACTGAAATAGCGACAATTTATGGACAACGATTATAATCTGAGCATATTTTTGTTTCAGCTGCGCAAGTGGAAAAAAGAGCTGGTCAGAGCCATATTACTTATCATGGTGCTCAGTGTAGCGGGTAGTCTTCTCCTGCCCAATTATTATAAAGCGGAGACCACTTTTTATGCTGCCAGCCCAGATCTTGCCAAGCCAATACCGATAGGAGGTGACGAAAAGGACGTGCGCATTTACGGTGATGATAAAGACCTTGACAGATTATTTACGATTGCAATGTCGCATGATTTACTCTTTCATCTCATAGATTCTTTTGATCTGTACTTACATTATGATATAGATAAGACTGGGGCAAAAGCCAAATTTAAAGTTAAGGAAGAATTGCTTGAAAACTATCAGACCATCAAAACTAAATATGGAGCACTTCACCTCATGGTCGAAGATAAGAACCCTGTCATAGCAGCTGCTATGGCAAATGCAGCCAGAAATAAAGTAGAAGAACTGTCCCAGAAAATAGTAAAAGACTCGCAGCTCAAACTCATCTCAAATTACAATGAGAACCTGAATATAAAACAGATTCAGAGCGATACACTAGCAAAAAAGATGCAGAGGATTAAAAAATCATCTGATATTTTTGAGACGTGGGGCCAGTCAGGGCTTTACACTAAAATGTTATCTGATGCCATTTCTGAACAGGAAGAAGCTAAAGGTAAAATTACTTTTTACAAAAAATATCCAAACTATAGAGACTCCGTGATCAAAAACATGGCTGTAGAAATGGGTGCCATAAATAAGATAAATAAAGCAAATGCAGAACTAGAAAAATATGCCCCGGTATTGTCTGAATTGAAGCAGATGGAGCAGGAGCTAAGTAGATTGTATGATCAGATAAGTCTTGATAAGGAGAGATTAAAACAGTTAAATGCAACTTATGTGGCACCATTTACTGCTCTTCATGTAGTAGAAACTGCGGATGTGCCTGTTGAAAAGTCCAGGCCTAAAAGGTCTATTATAGTATTGCTCACCAGTCTTTGTGGTATAGCTATTGCATTTCTGGCCGTTTTTGTCATAGAAAATATGAAGATTTTCAAGGCCGAATCTTATTGATTTTTATGTTGCAAGCCTATCTAAAATCTATACCAACAGATAAACTAATTTTTCATGGTTTTACTGGTATTACTGGTTTGTGTGCTTTATTGTCTATGTATTTTCAGAGCCTGCTCCCTTTTGTTTTTCCAATATCTTTGTTGGCCTTTGTGGCTACAGTAGAAGATTATCGGAGGCTTTTTTATCTGACTTTTGCATTGCTTCCTTTTTCCGTCGAGTTTTATTTTGAGGGAGCGGGATTGGGAACTGATATTCCTTCAGAGCCGATCATGATCTTTTTGTCTTGTATAACGATAGCCCTCCTTATTAAAAATAATTTTTCTTTTCTCAGGCAGTATATCACCCATCCGGTATTTGTAATGATAGCTATTCATGTTTTCTGGATATTTATTACAGCGCTAAATTCGACCTATCCACTGATATCCATTAAATTTCTGGCAGCAAAGATCTGGTATATTTTACCTTTTTTTATCATGCCTTTGATATTTGTAAAAGAAGCGAAAGACATAGAAAAAGCTTACCGCATTTTATATAAATTTCTTTTTGCTGCGATTTGCATAGTCTTGATAAGACATGCTTTTCTGGGTTTTAGTTTTGCAGCTACGTATGAGGTGGTAAGGCCATTTTTCAGAAATCATGTCAATTATGCTGCTATTTCTGTGGTCTGCCTGCCCTTCGTTTGGGCTTTTTATAGGATAAACAAGCTGGAAGGAAGATCAAATTATCTAATGGGCATGATATTTTTTATATTTATCTGCGGTATTTATTTCAGTTTTACCAGAGCGGCCATTTTGTCTATGGTGATAGCTTATGGGGCTTGGTATATTATCACAAAAAAATGGGTCAGACAAGCTTTGTTATTGAGTACTCTGGTTGGTACTATAAGTATCATGTATCTGTCATGGAATAATAAATTTTTGGACCTGACGCCGGATTTCGAAAGAACTATCACTCATACGGAATTTGATAACCTGCTTGAAGCTACTTATAAACTTGAAGATATTTCATCTATGGAAAGGATATACCGATGGATCTCAGGCGTAGAAATGATCAGCGATAAATTCTGGCTTGGATTTGGACCCGGCACTTTTTATTCCAACTATAAACTATATTCTATTTCAAGGTTCCAGACTTATGTAAGTAATAATCCCGATCAGTCCGGTATCCACAATTATTTTCTGATGACATGGGTAGAACAAGGCTTTATAGGTTTCATTATATTTATTACATTGTGTTTTTTATTGCTGATAGAAGGAGAAAACCTGTATCATAAATATACAAAACCTCGAGATAAGTATATGATAATGGCTGCAACATTAGGCTTCATCATCATATTTGCCATGTGCCTCATAAATGACCTGATAGAAGCGGACAAAGTCGGTCCTTTTTTCTTTTTTAATGCGGCAATTTTACTTTTTTATTCAGCTAAAAGCCAACTTTCAATCCGTTGATTTTTTTGTTCTTTTAGGCGCACATCTTTATTTAGGCCTCCTTTACCACTGATTTGTCCTATTCAACGGCTAATGTTTTTATCTTTTCTCACCATTTTTATCGTCAAATGATGTATTTCAGGAAAACGTAAATCTCATCATTCAGGATGTGAAGGGATATGATATCACATTAGATGCATACACAGCGTTCTCTAAAGATGATATTGGCAAAAGTGTACAAAATAGCCGGATTATTGAAAATATAAGAAAAAGTGAAGGTGGTTTGTCCTATCATAAAATGGTATATACGGGAGAAATCAATAATTTTAAACTTACCTTCATGCAATACTACTGGGTGGAGAATGAAAAAGTATATTTACTTACTTTTACAGCCGAACCTGCCCAGTTCATTAAATATCTACCAGTAGCTGACAGGATTCTGAATATTTTTGTGATGAAGTAAATCCACGATATGCAATGGCTGAGCTTATGTCTGAGTGATGCCAAATTTTTAATTTGAAGATAAACTGCTGACATTAAATCTCCCTGATATCTATATCAATTGAACTATCTAATCCATAATTCCAGTGTCAACTTTCATTCCAATCTACCACCTGAAAGGTAAATAAGTAGGCTCCTGATGTAACCTATATTTGATATCCTGTACTCATATCAAGCAAAGTTATAAAATATTAATCATCCACCCAAGAATCATGTCATAGCCATGGCAACATAGAAACGTATTAAATATTGCAGCAGGGCACAAGTTGCAAACTTGCGCCAGTATGGGATAATACCATTGGCTTTATAGATAGTTATTGATGAATTACAAACCTGTCCGGCTTTTTAGACGGATAAGTAAAATATAGGGTCGCAGTTGCATTTACCGAACTGAAACTGCGACCATCGGATTTTCAATGGTAATCAAATTTTACCATGCCACAACAACTTAAAGAAACTAGTACTACAGGAATGAAGTAAGTACTGAATAAAACGAAATATATTATTTTCAAGATCAAGGCGAGAAACATATCAATACGATTTAAGCTTTGGCTTAATGAATGCCCACATGCGGCATTCAAGTATTGATACCGCTAGCGGAAGGGTTGCGAAGTAGCTATGGCGAGGCTTTTCAAAGATGATATTGAGAATAAGATCAAGTTTTATTGGTATTTATTTTGTTCTTGTAGCAATAGACAACCAACAAAATATTATTCTCAAAAAAAATATATATTTGGGGAACTGCATCATGAATTATTCGGATATTTCGTTAACGAATAAAATTGAATTATGAATGGTGGTCATCAGATAATATGATTTTAATACAAGTTTAATTTTTAAATAAAAATTGAAATTGTATCTTGAAATCAGGGTTTCATAAATCGCGCGTGTAAGAAAAAAAAACTAAATAATTTGTTTTACATTATTAATAAAATTAATTTCGCATCATAATTATAAACATTTTTAAATGAAGAATAAATGAAGTTTAAAATCAGAATTTTTGTTTGGCTTTTTTTATTGATCATGTTTAATCAAAACAAATTAAGCAGTCAAAATAGGCAAAATCAAAAAAAGCCCAAGCAAAGTTCAGCTGTAAAAGTTGTTAAAAAAGTGCCTTCTGCTTGCTTGCAATTGCCGGTTCTTTCTGAAAGTCAAAGAGATTCCATAGCTGTAAAAACTGCAGGATTAGTAGTTTTTAATTCTACTTTAAATAAGCCTCAGTTTTACGATGGAAGCATATGGATAAATTTTACCAATGAGCGTTATATTGGCGAACACTATGGTGGAGGTATAGTGTTTTATATAGATGAAACAGGAAAACATGGTTTGATTGCAGCTCCTTCTGACCAAGCAGAAGCAGTCATTTGGGGTAATTTTAAATATGCAGTTGAATCCTATGAAACGCAGATGGGTATTGGTAAATACAACACTAAAAAGATAGTGAGTTTTTCCAATGAGTTTGACATTGCTGCTACCATTTGTTATAAACTTGGCTTAAATGGATATAAGGATTGGTATTTACCATCAAAGGATGAAGTGTATGCAATGTATCATAATTTAAAAGCCGTGGGTATTGGCAAATTTAGTGATGAGCTGTATTGGACTTCATCCGAAACAGACTTTGGTAATGCATGGGTTTATAACTTTAGCACAGGGTTTGAAACCGAGCAGAAAATTACAAAAAAAGCACGTGTCAGAGCAATTCGCAATTTTTAATGGCTTTATCTCACTAAAAATAAGCTGAACAATCTAAATTATCCTTTTAATAATATAGCATTAGTTGGTATCAGGTGTTTTAAAATAAACAACACGGAAACCAATATGAATGCTGTTTCTTGTAGGGTCTCGTCCATCTCTGTCTGCGACCCTGCCGCGTCCGGATCGGTAATACCATCCTCCTCCACGTACCACTCTTTCTGATCCAGTTGACGGTCCTTTAGGATTAGATGTAGGGCTTACGCCATAATAATAACCATCATACCAATCCAGACACCATTCCCATACATTACCGCTCATATCATAAATTCCGAGTTCATTCGGTAATTTCGACCCAACAGGAAATGTTTGACCACCTGAATTATCTTTATTACATGCCACTTCATCACTGTTGTTACTGCCGCTATATCTAAAATTCTTTGATAAAATGCCCCCTCTTGCTGCAAATTCATATTCAGCTTCAGTTGGCAAGCGCCAAAACCCACCATAAGTTGCGCCTAACCATTTGCAGTATTGTAAAGCATCATCATAAGTGACGCCCAAGATGGGATGATCTTCATACCACCTAAATAACGGAGTATCCGGCATTAGTTTTTTTGTGGCTTTACAGTAATACCTGTATTGACTTACTGTGATGTGATATTTCAAAATACTAAAATCATTGATTTGAACTTCATGAACCGGTTTTTCATCAAGATCGCATTCATTTCCTTGTTCAGGTGTACATCCCATTTTGAAACTTCCACCTTTAACCATTATAACTTCGGGTAGATCAGGGATGGTAGAAAATGTGTTTAACACAAAATTATTTGTAAAAATAAATCCGAAATAAGTAAAACACAATAAAGCGGTCATATGATTATATTTTTTGAATTTAAGTATAATGATTGTGAATTCATTTCGGGTAATACAATAATAATCCCTAAATTTCAATTCAACAATACAATGATAAATAATATATTTCAAAAAGAAAGCAAATTTAAGATACTTTTTCTATAGAATTTTTATTTAGCTATTCTATGTGTGTAGTTACCGACCAAGGCTATAAACCAGAGCCTAATACTCTGATTGAAACAATGCAGTAGTACACTCACTGGATCACTCCGCGATAATCCAAATCCTGTCTGATAACTTGTAAAGACCTGCAGGGAAATCAAGATATTGCTTTGGTTTTGGGCCACACCCTAATAAACATAAAACCACAAAAATTATACTAAATAATAAATAATGAGTCCACTCCGAAAAGCACTATTTTTACAAACCGCATAAAATTCTACTTTTAGGCTGACTGGCATAAAAATTTATTTCTTGTATTAAGTTTTTC
>JAYTNJ010000170.1:0-21031 GCA_043748345.1 Saprospiraceae bacterium | reverse complement strand
ATTTCTTTCAGTTTATTTTTAGCTTCATCTCTTGCTATTTTTGAGGCATTTTCAGCAACTGGCACGAATATATGACTAAACTCAATGTCATATTTCATTCTTTCAAAAAGCTCCCTCATTAGGAATTCAGAAACTTCTTTATCTATCAGATATGACCCCGCAAGTTGTTTACGGTACCCATCCAATTCGACAATTAAAGCTTGAATTGTGTCCAACTTTAACTCTTTGGCCTTCTCAACTTTTAGCTTAAATTTTGTGTATAAGTCAAGGTATTCGTTTAGGCTAACTTCTGAATAATCTGCATTTTGTCCATTATTTTTTTCATAAATATATCTGAATTCTCCAACTGAGACGTTTGCTTTTCCTACTTTCATTAACATGTCATCGCTTTTTTGTGCATCCAACGCAGAAGCAATTACGTTTAAAAGTAAATATATTACGAATGATCTAAACATAAGGGAAATATTTTATTTTACATATTTAAAATAAAACGCAAAGATAGCAATTTAAATTACCATCTCATTTCATTTTATTTCTAAATTGGGATATATTTTCACTTATTAAAAATAAGAAAAACAATTTCATTTTGGAAATGCCTCATCAATAAGTCCTGCTTTTGTCAGAGTCTGGGTTTTTCCAAGGTGACCAAGTTCGTCTTCAGAGATGAGAAAAACCTTAAAATTTATCATATTTAGATTACATTCCTAAAATTTTATTACCATCAATAATTTTATTATTAAAATTCTATATCACTTTAAAGTAGACTTAGCCAATCGGTAAATTATTAATTTCAAAATATTTATTCCATTTAACCTAACTAACCCCTTTTTGCCGATCCAAATACTTCAGTAAATTTCTATCTTTGCTTTCTGAATAAATAATAAAATGAATATAGCATTAATTGGATATGGAAGAATGGGAAAAGAAATTGAATCGATCGCACTAAGAAGAGGACACACCATAACATGTAAAATTTCAAGCCAGAATCTCAATGATTTCAATCCTCGGGTGCTGCAATGGGCTGATGTAGCTATTGAGTTTTCTACACCAGAATCGGCTTTTAACAATATTAAACTATGTATTGAAGCTGGTGTGCCTGTCATATCCGGTACAACTGGCTGGCTCAATAAAAAAGAAGAAATGGACATTCTTTGTACGAAAAATAACGGAAGTTTTCTATATGCTTCCAATTTTAGTATTGGCGTTAATATATTTTTCGAAATTAATAAAAGACTATCATCTCTCATGGAAAAATATGAAATATATGATGCGCAAATAAAAGAAATCCATCATACTGGAAAGCTGGATAAACCAAGTGGGACTGCAATAACTTTAGCCAGGGATATTATTGAAAATATTTCACGAAAAAAAGTCTGGACCATTACCCCGCCCATAGAAAAAAACTCAAGAAACATCTATATTGAATCTGAAAGGATAGATCCTGCTCCCGGTACTCATATAGTAAAATATACTTCCGAAATAGACACAATAGAAATTATACATACGGCGCATTCCCGTAAAGGGTTTGCTTCTGGGGCAATACTCGCTGCCGAATGGTTACTGGGGAAACATGGTATATTTACAATGAAGGATGTACTTGAAATAGATTAGACGTGTTATCAAAATGATCACTCAAAAGACAATAAACGAAGTAATGAACGCCGCCAAAGTGGAAGAAGTGATTGGCGACTTTATCAATCTGAAACGACGCGGTGTCAACATGATTGGTAATTGCCCTTTTCATGACGAAAAGACCCCTTCATTTACTGTCTCTCCTTCAAAAAATATCTATAAATGTTTTGGCTGTGGCAAAGGAGGAGATTCCGTTAGGTTTATTATGGATCATGAAAAGTTAAGTTTCCCTGAATCGATCAGATTTCTTGCCGGAAGGTATAGAATCGAAATAGAAGAAACAGAAAATACAGCCCAAGAAATTGAAAACAAACAAATTACAGACTCCCTTTACATTGTAAATGAATACGCCAGAGATTACTTTTCCGACTCCCTTTTTAACCGATCTGAAGGAAAAGCTATTGGATTAAGCTACTTTAAAGAAAGAGGATTCAGAGAAACTACTATTAAGAGATTTCAACTTGGATATGCAAATGAAGAAAGAGACGAATTAACAAAAAAAGCTATTGACAAAAAGTACAACATAGAACATCTAAGATCTGTTGGATTGACTACAAAGTCTGATCTGGATTTCTTTAGATCCAGAGTCATGTTTACTATTCATAATATAAGCGGAAAAGTTGTTGCATTTGCAGGAAGAACCTTATCTTCAGACAAGAAGCAACCCAAATATATAAATTCACCTGAGTCAGAAATATATAACAAAAGGGCCGTTCTCTATGGTTTGTTTTTTGCTAAGGAAGAGATTAGAAAACAAGATGAATGTATACTGGTAGAAGGGTATACCGATGTAATAACTCTTCACCAAGGCAATATAACAAATGTAGTTGCTTCATCAGGTACATCCCTGACTAAAGAACAAATAAAACTAATAAAACGATATACCCAAAATATTAAAATAATCTATGATGGAGATCCAGCAGGAATCAAAGCAGCTTTAAGAGGTCTTGATCTAGTTTTGGAATCTGACATGAATGTGAAGCTTGTTCTACTGCCTGATGGACATGACCCAGATTCATTTCTTGCTGTATCAGGGACCGAGGCATTTCTTGATTTTCTTAAAAATAATGAAGAAGATTTTTTATTCTTTAAGACAAGATTATTACTTTTAGAAACCGGAAATGATCCAATAAGAAAAACTGCAGTCATCAGAGATATAGTATCAAGTATCGCCAAAATACCTGATACCTTTAAGCGTGCCTTGTACATTCGTCAGTGCAGTACAATGCTACAACTCGGTGAAGCAATGCTTAATAGTGAAGTTAATAAAATAGTTAAGGCTGAAATCCGCAAAAAAAATGAAGATTCATCAAATCAATCACATGGTGATGGGCAATACTCTGAAGAAGATTGGCTGAATCAAAAACCAAAATTGTCAGAAAATGAAACTAACCTGGTCTTTAACGATGCCTGGCAGGAAAAAGCTGTTTGTGCCATCTTGATCAATTTTGGCTTTAAATGGTATGACGAAGACAATAGAATATCGATTGCTGATTTCATCATTGACAATACAAAAGATATTATTACTTATTTTGATGTAGAAATTTGTCGTCGTATCATAGAAGAAGTCATTGCGCAGCGCAATACTGGATACATGCCACAGCATAGCTGGTTTACATCACACGAAAATGGTGCAATCAGAGACTTTGCTGTAAATGTACTTTCTACACCTTATGTATATGCTTCATGGGAAAAAAAGGAAATGTTTTTACAATCGCAAAAAATGCCTGAAGAAAACTATATAAACGATGCAACTAATGCCTTATATAGACTACAATTAAAGAAAAGCAGAAAAATTATTGTGGAACTTCAAACTTATTTTGATAATGCGTCTTCAGAAGATGTTGACTCTGAAGAATATATCATTAACTTAAAAGTAATGCAAGTAGTACAAAAACAAAGAAATGAAATCGCAGCCAAACTGGGAACTGTAACCATTTAATTTATCATGCTTTTATAATTTTTTTTAGATTATATTTTTTTATAATATATAAAAATGTATCTTTGTAATGATTTAGTTAGATAAATTTTATTTAAAATTCAAATTATTAGAATATGAGAAGTTTTTCAGCATTTATTTTTATTCTTTTAAGTTTTCAGTTTTTTGCGCAAAAGCAAATTGTTTGGTTTGATGCAGGTTTAAAGGCACAATACGGGGCAACTGGTTTTTACAATAAAGCAATAGCTGATGCGGCAGGATTTGATTATAAAATTGCTACAGGATACTCTTTTGGAGGTAAGCTGGGTATAAATTTTGGTTTTAGTGGCTTGGCAATAGAGGTTATGAGAAGTAGCGCAAAACAACAATTTGACGATCTAACCAATAAAAGAATTACTTCAATAAACTGGTCATCAACAGATATATACGCTTTATATAGAAATGCACAAAATCTTGGTTATTTTGAAATCGGTCCTAAAATATCCTTTATCTCGAAAGTGGAAGATAATGCCGAAGGATCGATAAAAGAAAGTACCCAAGGATATAATACAAATAATATCGCCGGTGTCTTAGGCTTTGGAGCAAATATAATGGGTAATGATGGGAGATTTAGTGGTATACTTGGACTTAGATTTGAATATGCGTTTACCGATTTTGTCGTGGAAGGCTCTTCTTTAAAGACGCCATTAAGAACTAATAGTATTTTTACTTCCGGTTACAAACCATCAAATGTAGCCTTTGCAGGACTTGTTTTTGAGATAAACTGGGGCATAGGATATTTTGGTAAAGCTCAATGTGGTAAGCGATCAAAATTTATTATGTTTTGATTTCAAAATCAACAGTATGGTAGTTGAACTTTTTATTTTAGTATTTGTATCTTCTAATTAATACAATACTTATGTCGGAAAATTCTAATCCTATCCACCCAGACAAGATAACCCCTACCCCACATTTACTGCCCTACGCTCATCATGTAGGAAGTGCTATCATCAAACCACTTGATAAAGGGAAGAGTAAAGGCGTAGCAATGAAAGCTATGTATCAGCAAACTGAAAACCAACTTTATCAGATAAAAGAACAGGTAGAAACATTAATTCGACAAGCTCAGGCAGTACATGATAGAATTTCAATTTCAGAAAAAATTTATCAGGCAGACTGCGGTTTTAAGCCCACACCTGCTTGCGTTTACTTTTTGTATCAGAAAAAGGATGAATCATGTCTTATTTCAATGGTCTCTCCTGCAGAATGGGGAAATAAAATGCCCTACACTTTTATTGCTGAAGTAGAACTTTTGGCAGATCACACTTGGAAGATACTTTCAAAAGATGGAGATAAACTTAAATAAAACTTTCAATACAAATTTTAAGATATTTCTTTGCTAAAAATTGAATGAAGTTTTACACTCAAATGATGAATATCTGCTTCACTATGAAGGGCACTTAAAACAATTCTAGTTAAGGGCTTGTCATCAGGATTTGGATACGCAAAACTTGAAATCATTATTTTTTCCCGAAATAATAAATTATATACATCATCTCTTTCTGTGTAAAAAACAGGATACTCACGTAAATATCTAAAATGGTATAAAATATCTCTATTTAATTTTTTAAACGATGCTATATTCTTTTGAAGTGCTTCTTTTGCTGTGCAATACAATTTTGATGAGTGCATAAAAGCATGAAGATAAGCAGGAACAATAGGTGAAGCTCCCACAAAAAAGGGAGAATTCCTTATTTTATTTATTGTTTCTAATTTCCCCATAATAATTCCTCCCGGAATTCCCAGAGCCTTTGCAAAAGATGAAACAACAATGACATTTACATTTGATCCAGCAAGTTGCAAAAACTTATTAAAATTGCCCTTACCATGTGTATGATCTGGATCGGTAGATAAAAGATCAGTAGTGATACCGATGGCGTGTGAGTCATCAAAGATTAAAGTAATATCTTTATTTTTCGGAAGGGACGATATCCAGCCAAAATCATAAGTAATACAATGTAAAGGATCAACAGAATTGCAGCATATAACAACGGGTTTTATTGTCGTTAATAAAAATTCATTAATTTTTGTATAAAAATCCTGATAATCCAAAAATTGTCCTGATATCTTTACTTCATTCCATAAAGCAGGATGGACAGATGGAGCATAAATAAAGTGATGTTCACTTAAAGATTTAACAACAAGCTGCCCGGCCAAAAGTCCTGAAGAAACTGTCAAAGTTGCCTCTGCTTTGTTTATTTCGGCAAGATATTTTTCAGCTGTTGAATAAATCTCTAGTTGCAGGTTATTATTCCTTGAAGCAGAGTAAATTGTACCATAGCGATTCATCCCTTCAATCAAAGCTGCTTTAAATTCGGGTTGATGTCCCATACCTAAATAAGAAGTTCCACTGAAAAAGAGATATTCCTCTTCATTCATCATCAAAGTACGTCCTGGAAGATGGTCAGTAAGTAGCATATCAAATAAATAAATATCAAATAGATAAAAGAAGCCCAACTCCGTGGTTTCCAAATGCAATTTAAACAAAAAAAGCCTTTAACAAATATTGTCAAAGGCCTTTAAAAATATTTTTTTAAAGGTATCAAAACCCTAATCCACCCATTCCGCCCATAGATTTCTGAAGTTCGGCCATGGTCATTTTTTTATACCCCTTGGTATCAAATGAAAACTTACTTTCTTCAACTGTATCCTTTACATCAACTGCAGTCATGGTCATTGAAAACTTTGGATTTGAAACGGTATACTCCATAGTATAGCCTGCAAACTCAAGTGACTGAAAACCCTGAATCAAATTTGCCTTGGTTTTAATATCTTCCGTTACATAACCTGTTACGGTGATTCCTTCCATTTCAGGATTTGTAACGGTCATCTTGTAACATTTGTAGCCAAGAATTTCTTTAGTTTCATTTTTGTCATATTCTATTTTTGATTGTTCAGCTATAGCTTTTTGTTGAGCATTTTGTGTTTCATCAAGTTTGGACTCTATCCAGGATTTATTTCCCATCATATCCATGAGCATGTTCATTGTATTTTTTCCCTTCTCTACGAAAACCTGAATTTTCATCATTCCACCCATCATATTCATATTTGTAACATATTGATCTTCCTTAAAAATCAATTCTGTTTCAGAGCCTTTCATCATTTCAAGGCCCATCGCCATTTGTGGATCTTCGGCAGATACATTAGTGATTTCCATTTTGACTGTGCCCTTATCCATCACTTTTTGAGCAACTAAAACATTATTTGCAAGCAACAAAAAAATAAAGGAAACTAAATAAAAATTGTTTTTCATGTGGTTATTAATTTGATTTAAAAATTATTTTACTTTTTTTGAATTTACATACCTTAAAATGAGTAAATGACAAAATAAGTTTCAAATTTTATGTTAATATTTTATTTTCAAGAAGAAAAGAAAATATCAGGTCAATAGTTTTGTTTCAATCACAGGCAGTGGGTAATCTTTACCGATGAAAACTTCAGATTCTGCTTGACTAATAAGATCCATTAATTCAGGTTGGTGAATAAATGCTGTTGGAACACTTTTGAGCTCAGGTATCCAGTATTTTAAAAAAATACCACGAGGGTCATATCTCTTGGATTGTAAAACTGTATTAAAGTATCTGTCTTCTCTTGGATCAGAGCCTACTCCGGCGATGTAATTCCAGTTGCCGTAATTAGAACAAGGGTCATAATCTATCAACAAGGATTCAAAATACTCTGCCCCCATCAGCCAGTTAATTTTTAAATCATTGATCAGAAAACTTGCCACATTTTGTCTCCCTCGATTTGACATAAATCCCGTTTGATTAAGTTGCCTCATATTTGCATCAATCATTGGAATGCCTGTTTGCCCTTTTGCCCATAGTTCAAATTTATCAAACGAATCATTTAAATTATTTTTTTTGTTTTTAGGTCCTTCCTTTTGAAAAATTTTATTCCCATATTTTTTGCCCATTAATCGGAAGAAATCTCTCCAAAGTAATTCAAAATATAGCCAATAGGTCGAATTGTTTTTACAAACATCTGATTCATATAATTTTAATTGGCTGAAAATATATTTTGGAGACAAACAACCTATTGATATCCAAGGAGATAGTTTACTTGAATAATTCCAGCCTAACATTTCATTTCTGGTTTCTTTATATTCTTTAATATGATCGCTTCCCCACAAATAATAATAAAGTTGTGCCTTTCCGGCTGTCTCTCCCCCAGTAAAATTTTGGTTTTCTGCATGTAATGGTTCAATAGCTGTTTTACCAAAAAACGCAAGATTCGGAATTTCCCCCATATCCAAGCTAGTTTTCATAGTTGGAATTACTGCCGGTGTCTCCAGCGGAGCACGAACAGAAATTATACCTTCCACCTCTTTCCTATATTGGGTGAATACATCAGGAACCTGAGAAACTGGAAATGGTAAATCAGCAGTATGATACAACATCTTACCCCTGACAAATCTTAGTTCCTGACCAATACTCCATAATTTTTTTTCAAGCCTTTCCTGAACTATTACTTCTTCTTCTGTTCGCTCACGGTTACAATATACCCAGGATGATCTGCATTCATTTGCGATATTAAATATTTCTTCCTCTGGATTTCCGACTCTAATGATTAGCTCACTACCGAATTTCCTTAAGTTAATTCTAAGATCAGTGACTGCTTCAATAATAAAATTAGTTCTGAATTTTCCACACTTATCAAATCCAAAACTAGTCTTCCCCTTAAATATTTTATCATCAAATACATAAACAGGCAGAATACTATCAGCCTTGGTTAATGCCTCGATTATAGCTTCATTATCATGTAACCTTAAGTCATTTCTGAACCAGATGATGGCTGTGTTACTCATATTTTATTTATCAATTCTTAGCAGAAGAACACACATATGGTGCATATGTTTAATAAAATCTTAATCAGTTATCCAAACGCCCTCTCCGGTCTATATGATTATTACTTGCCTGCTGAGTACACATTACAATTACATCCTGAATATTTATATATTTTTGTCTTGATGATATAAAATAAATAATTTCAGCTACATCTTTGGATTTCAAAGGAGTAAAGTCGTCATATATTTGAGCTCTTTTTTCATCACCATTAAATCTTACCAACGCAAATTCAGTCTCCTCTACATGACCTGGAGATACCTGACTAACACGTACTCCATGTTTGTAAAGGTCAAGTCTCATTGATTGTGTCAAAGCATCAACAGCAAACTTTGAAGCACAATAAACATTTCCATTTGGATATACCTCATGACCTGCAGAGGAACAAAGATTAATAATATGGCCTTTTTGCTTCTTTACCATTTCAGGGCTTACAAGTCTGGTGATATATAATAATCCTTTGATATTGGTATCGATCATAATCTCCCAATCATCAATAGATCCTTCATGAATGGGATGAAAACCTTTAGCAAGGCCGGCATTATTGATCAGAATGTCGATTTCTTTCCACTCTGGTTTCAATGACTTCCATGCTTTTTTGACAGCATTATGATCCCTTATATCAAAGCACAGAGTATGGATATCCACTCCATATTTGTTTGAATATTTCTTCTTTATTTCGTCTAATCTTTCCTTTCTTCTTCCAGTCAAAATAAGGTTATATCCATTTTTTGCAAAAATCTTTGCAGTTGCACTCCCAATTCCAGCCGTTGCCCCCGTAATCATAACTACTTTCGAAAATGGTACTTTCATGTTTTATTTATTTCTGATTTGATTTAAGATGGTTTCAAATTCTGATTTGAATTCTTTATATTGGGGCGTGGCAGGACCTGAAAAACCAGTATGTATTTTTACAATCTTATTCTCTTTATCCGTAATTATCATTGTGGGATAAGACATAATTTTATCAAGTTGAGGGATTTTTTCAGATGCTGCTTTTTTGTCATAATAGCCTCCATACAGCACCTCGTGTGTTAAACCCAACCTTTCTTTAAATCTTTTAAGTGCCTCTTTAGATTTTGATACTTCCTTGTACCTTTCAAAACCGATACTGAATATTACAACATCATTAGTCTGATTTTGGGCGAAGTATTCTTTTAAAAAAATAGTCTCATCCATACAATTCGGACACCAAGTACCCATAATCTGAACAATTTTAATCTTGTCTTTAAACCGACTTTCATTAATATTAATCAAAATTCCTGATTCATTTTCAAAACTGAAAGAAAGCGGGCTATCGTCTGTAGATTTTGTTAATTCATACGCATTGTTGAGAGTAATTTTTTCATTCCTTGTTCCTTCCCAATTGGTTGTATATTGACTTCCTGATCTGAATGTACCTGATAACATCCCACCTTCCATCATTTTTCCCAAAAATAAAAATGCATGCGCCCCATCAAACGCAGATAAATAAATTTTTTGTCCGGCTACTTTCCCACCCAAGAATCTGTAATCACCGGTTTCAGTCAGAAAGGTGCCCTTTAATTCGTCTTCCTCCTGTTCAAAAAGACCAACAGCCTTATATTCATCTTTAGTTCCTATTTCAAAGGTACAATCCCATTTGCCTTTTATATTCAGGCTATCTTTTTTTATTCCCGTAAATCGATCTGAGTTTCCATGCACTGCTTTAAAAGGTATACGATAATTATCTTTATAATTAACAATCCAATCACCTTCAAGAACTCCATCTTCATATAGAGCCTTGATTTGGGTATCATACACTGGAAAGTTTATTATAACTGTATCCTTAGCTGTTGCTTTATCCCTTCCAAAAGTAATATCTTTCACCTTAATTCGTTCATCAGCATTATGGATCACTATATGAAAAGTACTGTCATCATCATAAATTACTTCAAAATTAAATGGAAGTTCAGAATCAGAATCAAAGTTCTTTTTAATGTCTCTATCATCACCATACTTCTGTACTGGTGCCCTATCAAGTAATAAAACAGCTCTCCAGATTCCTGGAGGTATCTTTTCAAAAGTTTGATTTGGAGCTACACAGCTATTCAGTGTGCCTATTAAAATAATAAGGAAAACAATCCTAAACATATTGACCATATTAAATTTTTTAATGAAACTGAAAACGTATAACCCTGACAGCTTATAATATGTTTCAGAAGATAATGAATATTAAAGGTCAGACTCAACATGTCTTACTTTTGGTCTATTCACCTTTTTCTCCAACAAACTGATCTTCTTTGTTTCTAAATAAGACATTAAAAGTTGTTAGACTTCCATATATTCTTGTAATGTATTGTTGAAGATTTATTTTTTCTTCATCAGCCAATTCAGATGCATTAATTCTTTGCTCCATTACCCTTATTCTATCTCTCACCATAACAATTTTATGAAAAAACATCTCCACAGGAATTTCTTTAGGCTTCAAAGATGAGTCTTCCGGTTTAAGAATCATGAGCCCGTTTTTCCATTTGTCTCCAAGTGGCACAACTTCACTTATGTCTGACCATGTTTTTAATATTTTGATAAGAGATTTTTCGGCTTCTGAAAATGAAACTTTTTCATCGGCTTCAATACGTTCTATGATCTCCCATGCTCTATAATCTTTTCCCACCAGTTTGATACCGTAAGTAATGAAACAAACTCTATAGGCTATAACTTCTGCCCCGATTACAACCCCATCTCCGAAAGCAGGATGTTTGACTCTGGAACCAACACCAAGAACATTTTCCATATAATAATTTTATTTAGTGTAAACAGTAAAAATTTAAATATTCTTAAAATCTTCAAAATTTTATACGACTAAGAAAAAGAAATAATTTATTGAAAATACAATTACTCCAAAATCACAGTCTTATTGCCGGCCACAAAAACATTATCATTAAAAACAAGTCTTAATGCTTTTGCCAGAACAAGTTTTTCAACATCCCTTCCTGCTTGTGCCATTTCCTGCCAGCTATGAGTATGGTCTACATGCAACACATCCTGCTTTATGATAGGTCCTTCATCAAGCTGATTATTAACTAAATGTGCAGTAGCGCCAATAATCTTAACACCTCTAAGATAGGCCTGCTTGTATGGATTAGCTCCTATAAATGCTGGCAAAAAGGAATGATGAATGTTGATAATTCTATCGGGATATTGCATGACAAAACCGGAAGTCAATATACGCATGTATTTTGCAAGTACAATAAATTCAGGGGAATATTCTGCAATTTTATCCAATATTTTCAATTCATGCTCTTCTCGTGAAATATCCTCCGCAGGAACATAATGAAACTTAATTCCAAACCTCTCACAAAGATCTTTTAGTTCATCATGATTTCCTATCACAGCCATAATTTCGGCATTTAGTTCGCCGTAAAAATTGCGGATGAGTAGTTCGCCAATGCAATGATGTTCTTTAGTTACAAGCACTATTATTTTCTTCTTACGTCTGACATTCAATGCAATATTGGCACCATTAGGTAATATACCTTTGAGTCCATTGAGTACTTTTTCAGTATCAACGACGCCGGATATTTCTGACCTCATGTAAAAATGCGAGCTTTCAGGTTCGACAAATTCCTGATTGGATATGACACTCAGATCATTAAAATAAAATACTCCCGTAATCTTATGAACCAGACCTTTTTCATCAGGGCATGAAATACGTACTATGCTATTTTGCATATAAAATTAAATAAGCTGCAAAATTATCGAAAAAAAGGCTCATTTTAGCCACAGTCAGAATAATTTCATTAAAATTGTAGCTAATTCACAAATAAAAGCTATGAAATTTTTAAAATATTTGGCATTTATACTTTTCGGATTATTGACCATTTTTGTCTTACTCTCTATAAAACAGGATATCCCTATTGATGACCTGAAAGCTACATATGCTCAAACACCTTCCAAATTTATCAAGATAAAAAATATAAACATCCATTATAGAATTGAAGGCGTTGAAAATGATACTTTACCGATAATATTGATTCATGGTACAGGAGCCAGTCTCCATACCTTTGATGCGTGGACAAAAGAACTGAGTGTGTCTAAAAAAGTGATTAGAATGGATTTACCCGGTTTTGGGCTTACAGGACCTTTTCCTGATCGAAACTATAGCATTTCTTCATATATTTCAACCATTGATACATTTCTTTTCAAACTTGGAGTCAAAAAATGCATTATGGCTGGAAACTCCCTGGGAGGAAATATCGCCTGGCAATACACCTTAATGTTTCCTGAAAAAGTACATAAACTAATCCTTATAGATGCAGCGGGATTGAAATACACTGAGAGTAAACCACCGCTTGCTTTCAGGATTGCGAGAATACCGATTTTAAATAAATTATTAACAATGATCACGCCTAAGTCAATGGCCAGAAAAAGTATTGAAGATGTCTATTACAATAAAGCTCTTGTCACAGATGAGATTGTTGACAGATATTTTAATCTGACCCTTCGAGAAGGCAATAGGCAAGCAATGGTGGATAGAATGACTACCCCTATTGATTATTCTGCCCTAAAGGATTTGGGCGAAATATATATTCCGACATTAATCCTATGGGGCGAAAATGATTTGCTTATACCGCTATCATCTGCTTTGGAGTTTAGTAAAAAACTCCCTAATGATACTCTCATAGTTATACATAATTGTGGCCATGTCCCAATGGAAGAATGTCCCTCTGAGACGTTGAAACCAGTCCTAAATTTTATTTCCAATTAGGGCTTCATAAAATTCAGACAATACTGATGAAAAGTATTGCTGACGAATGTATTTCCATACCCATAAGGGGCTAGATTAATATCATCCTGACACCAGAAAACTTCAGGAAGTAATATTGCTTTTTCCGATAGTCTTTGAGAAAGATCCCAAGCGAAAGGATAATTTTTACCCTTCTTTTTAATATTTTTTACAACAATAGTGAAATAACTTCCACTCTTCATTATCGAAATAACATTAAAATAAACTCGAACTAATTCATCTATAAAAGACTGATAATCTGATAAATTGCCTAAGTCTTCTATACTTTCGCTATAATTAGTCAGTAATCCTTTTTCCAATCTCTTGGCTTGATTTTCAGCACCTTTCATATTAAGCATATCCCAGTACGGGGGTGATGTAATCATATAATCTATCGTAGGAAAATCATTTCCAGAAATCTGCCTGGCATCTTTGTTCAGGATACAAAACTTTGAAGAGCTTTTAGAAACGGTAAAAAGTTCTTTTTGGGCAGGGTTTATAATTTCATTACACCTCGCATTGGCAATATCTATAAAAAAATGGCTTAGTTCCGTACCATAAGCATTCCTCCCAGACTTTAGCGCTGCTACCTGAGTGCTGCCGGTTCCGGACATAGGGTCAATCACGTTGTCGTCCGGATTAGTAAATACGCTTAAAAACGTAGTGACTAATTCTTCAGGATATTTAGCAGGATGTAGTACTTCATTTTTTTTTCTGGGAGCAGGTTTTAAAATAAACCATGACGGGAGCTCTGAAGAAAAAGAGTTATTATTAAATTTTTGACAATTATTTGAAAATAAATCTAAAATTGGTTTAGAATATATACCATGAGAATTTTCGTCTTTCCTAAAATAAAGGCAGTAAAAATGACTCTTAGTTGGTTTAAAATAATTTACTTTAACTGGCGCATCCAGGGTACTTATACACGCAATTTTTTCATCTTTCAGACTGAATATTGATGATATTTGATAAGCTATATCCCAAGCAAAGGGATAATACTTTTCTCCGTCTTGTTTATTTTGGATAAAAACGCATAAAAATTTTCTATGCTCAAGGTTTTTAAAAATCTTTTCTGTATTATTTATTATTTCATTTCTAAGCTCTGAATATTCGTTCAGATCAGAAATTGACTCTATATCTTTCCTTAAATCTAAAATGGCAAACTGTAAAGCATCGTCATGATATTCATCCGAATTAATACAAATAATATCATTCTTTTGACATACTTCTGATACTTCATTATAATCGCTACCAAAATAATACACTTTTTCGGAAGACTTTTCAGCTTTTGTGAAAAACAAAATGTTTTCCCTCAGCAATTTAGCATTGGATTCAAACTTAAACCACGATTTCTGAAAAGGGAGCCACTCTTTGGAAGTAAGTCTATTAAATCGATTTTTCAAAATTATGTTTCTTATTAACCAAAGGATTTAACATCTTTTTTTTCCTTAGCCTGAGGATCGTAATTTACCATAATATTAATCCATAAGGAACGCGACATCCGGAGAAAAAAGAAATAAGTCAAAGCCGCAAAAATCAAAAGAATAAACATAGAGAAATTGAGTGAAAACTTAAAAACAATAAGACAAATAGCCATAATGCTCAAAAAGAAAAATGCGGAAAAAATATATGACAAAAACATAGACCCATAATAAAATCCAGGTTCCGGTTCAAACTTCTGATTACAAACCGGGCAATAATCAGGCATGTTAACTGGATTTGAAAACTCAAAGGGTTTGATAAAGAGATCTCCTTCCTGACATCGTGGGCACTTTTTATGAAATACATTGAGCAAAAAATTACGCTTTGCCATTCCTATGATTTAAAACATTATATTTAAGTAATCAATAGAAATACAACACATCCGGCTAAATATCCTGCTGTAGTCAACCAGGTGATTTTTTTGAAATACCATATAAAATCAATCTTTTCCATACCCATAGCTGCTACGCCTGCGGCTGAGCCTATAATCAGCATACTACCGCCTGTTCCTGCGGTATAAGCTATAAAATGCCATAAATGATTATCCAATGGATAATCATACATACCCATGGCGGCAGCCACTAAAGGAACGTTATCAATAATTGCAGAAACAAAACCAAGAAATATAATTATTAAATTAGTATTGGGGATAGCCTCAGAGAGACTTAAAGCTCCGCTCCGCAACATACTAACATCTCCTATCACAGCGGTCTCAAAAGCAGCTATGGCAAGTAAAATACCCAGAAAAAATAAGATACTTGATATCTCTATTCTTGATAAAGCTTTGTGTGGTGAGTATTTGTGTCTGTCTGCTTCACCAAAATCTTCCTCAGGGTGGATGTATTCTGAAACCGCCCAAACTATACCTAAGCTTAACATCATACCTATGTACGGTGGCAAATGAGTTAAAGTCTTAAATATAGGTACAAATATGATCATACCTAAACCTAGATACAACATGGTTTTAGAACTCAATAATTTCTTATTAAATTGTTCATTTTCGGCGTTTTCGTCCGGAATATCTCCCTTAAATATCTTATTAAATGATGCCAGAAAATATGGAACCACCAAACAAGTTACTGCGGGAAGAACTATATATTCCATGAGTTTTATACTGGAAACTTTTTTTCCTATCCATAGCATGGTTGTCGTTACATCACCTATTGGCGACCATGCACCCCCTGCATTGGCTGCAGTAATTATCAAACAAACGTACCAAAGTCTTTCTTCCCGATTAGTTATCAGTTTCCTTAGCAAACTGATCAACACTATTGTAGTTGTAAGGTTATCAATAATGGAGGATAGAATAAAGGCAATAATCCCTGTTATCCACAATAATTTTTTTTTGTTTCTGGTACCAATCCATTCTTTAATGACATCAAAACCTCTGTGAAGGTCTATGAGTTCTACAATAGTCATGGCACCAATTAAAAATATAAGAATTTCTGCAATTTTTCCAACATGATGTACCAAAACACCCACAAATCCTTCTTCATTTGCTTCCCGGGTAACATCATCCAAAGTGCCCGCCATAGTAAAAATATGGTCATGTTGATCAACAACGTTAATGATACCCGAATGAAAACCTATTGAAACTATTGCCCACATAAAGGCTCCCATCAGTAAAGCCGGCACTGTCTTATCCAATTTTAGCGGATTTTCAAAAACTATGGTTGTGTAGCCAATGATAAATATAAGAACAAGAATTGCTATCATTTTACAGTATTAAATGGTGATGTGAGTGTAAAGATATAAAATTCAACTTCAATCCACTAAACTGATAAAATTTTATTTTATTTTATTTGTGTAATCTGCAAGACTACTGATATTATAGTCAGTTTTACCTTTG
This sequence comes from Saprospiraceae bacterium, assembly GCA_043748345.1. Lineage (GTDB taxonomy): Bacteria > Bacteroidota > Bacteroidia > Chitinophagales > Saprospiraceae > OLB9. The sequence continues at coordinate 4,499 of JAYTNJ010000170.1, read as the reverse complement.
GAAACAATAACAGGCATTTGGACATTGCTTCCCTTGAATCCTACTTCTTCAAGTTTTGAAAACATAAGATCCTGATTGGGCTGGTGTAAAGAAGTATTCAATTCCACAAATGGTATTTTATTTTCTTCAAGATAACTGATTATGAATTTACACCTGGAACAGCCGTCCTGTGTAAAAACGTTAATTTTATCGGGGTTTAATTTTATTCCTGTCGTTCTTATGACACCATCATTTCCTAATTCCAGATTATTTTGAGGCTTTCTTAATTTTTTATAAGTTACAGAAGTTTGATATTCACAATCAACCCCATTAGGTGCAGAAAGAGTAAGCAAATATTCTTTGACACCTGGCTTTAACAACTTTGACACAGGTATCTTTTCTGAAACAGTAAAGCCAACAAACTGAATTCCAAATGTCAACTCCAGATCTTCAGTTGTGGTATTCACAGCAAAAAGTTTGATGGTGCTCGCCCCTCTTTCTTCTATGATCTCAATTTCTTTATTTTGGGCTCTTAAACAAATTTGAAGTAAAAAGGCCGAAAAAAATATTAATATCTTCATGTGTCAAAATTTTAATCTTCGAGTTTTAAAACTTGTAGGAAAGCTTTCTGGGGAACCTCTACATTACCAATCTGACGCATTTTCTTCTTTCCTTTCTTCTGCTTTTCTAAAAGTTTCCTTTTCCTGGAAATATCTCCGCCATAACACTTTGCTGTCACATCTTTCCTCAAAGCTGAAATCGTCTCCCTGGCAATGATCTTAGCACCAATTGATGCCTGGATCGCAATCATAAATTGTTGTTTGGGCAATAATTCCCTGAGTTTACTACACATTTTACGCCCGATGTACTCAGCTTTAGTTCTGTGCACTAATAATGATAGTGCATCGACGGGCTCACCATTTAATCTGATGTCAAGTTTGACCAGATCTGACGCCCGATAGTCTATGGGGTGATAATCAAAAGAAGCATATCCTCTGGATATAGACTTAAGTCTGTCATAGAAATCAAAAACGATTTCTGCCAGCGGCATTTCGAAACTGATTTCCACTCTCTCCGGCGTTAGATAAGACTGTTTTGTTAGTACGCCCCTTTTTTCCATACATAGCGTCATTATAGAGCCTATGTACTCAGGTTTTGTTATCACTTGAGCCTTAATATATGGCTCCTCCACCTTACTAAAAAGTGTTGGATCAGGTAAGTCATTTGGGGTATTTATTAAGGTTTTATTACCTTTGTGATCAAATGAGTAATACGAAACGTTTGGAACAGTTGTTATCACCTCCTGATCAAATTCTCTGGACAACCGTTCCTGTATAATCTCAAGATGTAGCATACCCAAAAAACCACACCTGAATCCGAAACCTAAAGCAATAGATGATTCAGGTTCAAAAACTAACGATGCGTCATTTAATTGCAACTTTTCAAGGCTATCTCTTAAATCTTCAAAATCTTCATTTTCGATTGGATAAATACCTGCAAATACCATTGGTTTCACTTCTTCAAATCCTACTATAGCCGCATCACATGGATTATCATTATGGGTGATGGTATCACCAACTTTAATTTCCTTAGACTCTTTAATACCCGTAATTATATAACCTACATTACCTGCAGAAAGCTCATTTTTTGGAATTTGAGTCATCTGTAAAATCCCTATTTCATCGGCTTCGTAGGTTTTCCCAGTATTAAAAAAACGAACTTTTTCGCCTTTTTTTATGGTACCATTCATGATACGAAAATAAGCGATAACACCACGAAAAGAATTGAACATCGAATCAAAAATGAGTGCCTGCAATGGTGCTTTGGGGTTGCCTTTAGGTGGTGGTATCCGATCAACAACAGCTTTCATCAAATCTTCAATACCAATTCCAGCTTTGCCGCTGGCCAACACTATATCTTCCTTTTTACATCCTATCAGATCTATGACCTGATCAGACACTTCATCGATCATGGCAGACTCCATATCCACTTTATTGAGCACCGGTATGATTTCAAGATCGTGCTCTATTGCAAGATACAAATTTGAAATCGTCTGTGCCTGGATACCTTGAGATGCATCAACCAATAGTAAAGCACCTTCGCATGCAGCAATGGACCTGGACACTTCATAAGAAAAATCCACATGCCCTGGAGTGTCTATCATGTTAAAAGTATAATCTTCTCCATCAGTATGGGTATAGTACATTTGTATTGCATGACTTTTGATCGTAATGCCCCTCTCTCTTTCAAGATCCATATCATCTAGTGCTTGATCTTGCATGTCTCGTTCTGAAATGGTCTTTGTAAATTCAAGTAATCTGTCTGACAACGTACTCTTACCGTGATCAATGTGAGCGATCACACAAAAATTTCTTATATTCTTCATTGGGGCAAAGATATAGATATTTTTTTTATACGTTATTCTTTTTGGTTGATGTATTCAATACTTTCAGCAGAAAACAATGGAAGTCCCGCAAATTTCATCATTATCTGGATTACAGTGATAACATCTTTCTGACAATATTTTACGATTCTTTCAATATCTTCATCCTTCCAGTAAACTTCACTTACCATGCTGCCATCAATATCATCTTTTGGTGAAACAATGCCAAGAGTAGCTGCAAGTAACTGAAGAGATGTGTAATTTTTATAATCACCAAACCTCCACATGTCCATGGTGTCAAGAATATGACTTGTCTGCCACGGTTTTTTGCCACTGATGTCAAGGACAGGTGGAAATTTAATACCATTTATTACCATCCTTCTGCAAAGAAAGGGTATATCAAATTCTTTTATATTATGACCACACAACCGACTGTTTTCAGGATCATTATAGTGATTGACTAGAATTCGACTGAGATCATCCAGAATTCTGGTTTCATCATCACCAGCAAGCGATTTTATTCTGATAATACTAGGCATAGTATCCTCAAAGTGTAAAAATCCCATGGAGACACAAACAACTTTTGCAAATTCTGCAAAAATACCTGCTTTTTCAAAATACAAATCTGCATCTGATTTTTCGGCAGCATTTACTGTGGTTAATCCACGTCTTATTTGATTTGCTTTCAAAATCCATAATTCTTTCTTAACGTCGGGTAAAGATCCAAAATCAGAAAATTCTGGTACCGTTTCAATATCCAAAAACAAACATCTTTTAAGATTGTGTTTATCAAGAAACATAAACTAATGGTTTTAACTGATAGATTTATAGTAGAAACTACTGTTTTTATCAATTTTAATATAAAAGTACATAATAAGTCTGTAATTTTACAAGTTTAAATCAAAATAAATATTAAATATGAATACCACACAATCAAAACAGAATCTCACCGCCATATTAATCGGAATCATAATCCTGCTTTTGGGTTTAGTCGGATATCTTTGGTACAACATGAGTAAATTATCCACTACCAATCAGGTACAACAGACCGAAATGATGGAATTACAAAAGGTTCAGGCCGAGCTTGACCAGGACTATCAGGCAGCCCTTGAAAGCCTTGAAGAAATGAGAGGTAGCAACACCCAATTGAATGCACTCATCGATAGCCAAAAAATTGAATTAAAGGCGCAAAAAGAAAAGATTAATGGACTTATTTGGAATAAGAAAGAGCTGGATAAGGCCAGAACAGAACTTAAGTCACTTAATGCTAATGTGGCTAAATATCTGGCGGACATACAACAATTGAAGGAAGAGAATAAAGTTCTGTCAGAAAATAATACACAACTTACAATGAAAATAGAAGAAGAAGTTAAGGCAAAAGAAGAAGTAATCCTGGCAAAAAATACTTTAACAGCGGAAAAAGAAAATCTAACCAAAACCAATACAGCCCTGGGTTCTAAGGTGGATATGGCCAATGCTATCAAAATAAATTTTATGGAAGTAAAAGGATATGAAATAAAGAATGATGGAAAGCTAAAGGATAAAAGTAAAGCTAAAGATATAGAATTATTAAGAGTGTGTTTCCTTACTGAGACAAATATGGTAACACCTGCAGGACAGAAAAAATTCTTTATACGAATTCTGAACCCTCAAGGAGAAACTATTGCGATTGAAGCTCAGGGGTCGGGTGTTCTAGATAATAAATTAGACAATAGTCAGGTAAGATATACAACTTCAGGAGATATTACCTACAAAAATGAAGATACAAATGCTTGCATTGACTGGACTCTAGCTGACAAACTTGTTAAAGGTGACTATAAAATTGAAATGTACAACAACGGATTTCTGGTCGGAAAAGGTCAGTTTAAGTTGAAGTAAAAAAAATATCATAAAAAAAAGCCGCATAATATCTATTGTGCGGCTTTTTTTTTTGCAATTTACTAACCTTGAATTAAAATTCTTCCGGTTGTTGGCCCCATTGTTCAGGTGATCTCCATAAAGAAGACAATAACAACTCTCTGATAAAGAAGAATTCTTTAGGAAGCTTATTGTAAAACGTTGAAAATAATTCTTCATGAGATAAAAGCTCCTTTTTCCAAGGTTCTCTATCGATAGTCATTATCTTGTCAAATTGTTC
>JAYTNJ010000169.1:0-9462 GCA_043748345.1 Saprospiraceae bacterium | reverse complement strand
TGCCACTATTAGATCTGTAATTGATACCTGCATCAAAAATTCAATGGATGTATTCGATGCTTTAGTAAATGCTGCTAACTTTGTGGCTGAATAGTTACTGGCTACATTATCGCAACTTATTATTGACAGTATTATCTACCTTAAAAGAAAGTTTTCCACACTGCTCTTTTGGAGATGTAAGGTCAGGCTGAAATTTATATCCCCTTGCTGCTTTCATATAAAGTTTCAAAGTATTCCTATCCCTAACCGTTGTTTCAGATGGTATTAACTCCACAAAAGTGACATTACCGGCTCGGTTGATACATATTTTAGTAACTACCCGTCCGCTCACGGAAATGGCAGCTTTAGTGCCACTTAGGTTCCTGACTATTATCTTTCTCCCGAAAACACCATCACCACTTCCATCATATACCCCGGTACCTTCACTTACATTACCCGATCCGGCACTTCCATCGTTACCTTTATCGCGTCCTGCTCCGGCTCCTGCATCAGCTTTCCCTGGACCTCCGTCACCATCTACAGTAGAAGGCTTTGTTGATGTACCAGCAGTTGATCCAGAAGTGGTACTTCCAGTCGGCTTTGATGTCGAGTTTGTTTTTACAGGTTCAGGTGAAGAAGGTCTTGCAGGTTCGGATACTTTTACGGGTGCTTCTTCTACTGGTGTAGATGTTATAATAGGATCGGTATTTGTAGGTATTAATACAGGACTTGGAATTTTTATATCCGGCCTTGGAATATTAATAATTTGAGGTTTTGTAATTTCCAATTCTTCAGGTTTTATAACTTCTTCCTTTACCGGTGTTTCTTCCTGAGGCTTCTTTTCAGCAGGAGCACTCTCGGCTTTAGAACGTTTTGCACCTGCATCATCATGCGCTAACTTACTTAAGGAACTTTCTTCAAAAGTGAAATCAACCTTAACCGCATAAGGGGGCTTATCTTCTAGGTCAGCAGGATCAATCTTGGGCAAATAATAAAAAAACACTAAGAGCACAAGCAGAGCATGAACTATGAACGATATTCGGAGACCAACATTCTTGTTTTGACGATCAACATATATAGCATTATACATGGCTGCGGTATTAATTAGTCTATTTGGTAATTATAATACGTGGTATTAACGATGAAAGTTCTTAAAATAATATTAAAAATATGCGAAAAAATTAAAAAACCTGATCATCTTTTAATATTATAATAAAAAAAGATGTATAAATACTTTATAATGAATTCAAAGACTTCAAAAAATATTAATTTCTTTTGATTAAATTACATAAAAAAATCAATGGTTTGAGAATATTATATAGAGAAAAAAATATTTGCAACTTTTATTTTCACATAAGAAAAATTCTTAAAATTTAAACATTTCTTTCAATACAATTCAGATCTTCAAATGCATGTTTCATCCTGGCAATAAATGTAGTCTCTCCACTTCTCAGCCAGTTTCTAGGATCATAATACTTTTTATTCGGCTTATCTGCCCCCTCAGGATTACCTATCTGGCTCTGAAGATATTCCTTTTTAGTCTCATAATAGTTTTTTACCCCTTCCCAATATGCCCATTGCATATCGGTGTCTATATTCATTTTGACGGCCCCATAAGTTATTGCTTCTCTTATTTCTGCTCTTGAGCTTCCTGAGCCGCCATGGAAAACAAAATTGACGGGATTTAATCCGGTACCAAATTTTTTCTGGATATAGTCCTGAGAGTTTTTTAAAATTATCGGTTTTAGCGTAACATTGCCTGGTTTATATACGCCATGTACATTACCAAATGCTGCTGCAATGGTGAATTTATTACTTATTTTTAACAGATTTTCATATGCATAAGCAACTTCTGTTGGTTGAGTATAAAGTTTGCTGCTATCCACATCAGAATTATCAACCCCATCTTCTTCTCCTCCTGTGACACCCAATTCAATCTCCAGAGTTATTCCCAATTCATTCATTCGGGTCAAATATGCACTACTAATTTCTATGTTTTCGTGTAAAGGCTCTTCAGAAAGATCAAGCATATGACTGCTGTATAAAGGATGTCCATATTTTTCAGTATGTTTAACACTGGCGTCAAGCAAACCGTCTATCCAAGGCAATAAGCTTTTTGCGCAATGGTCGGTATGAAGAATAACAGGCACACCATAAGCTTCAGCCACTTGATGTACATGCAATGCTCCAGAAATCCCACCTAAAACTGCTGCTTTTTGCCCATCATTATTGAGACCTTTCCCAGCATAAAAATGCGAACCACCATTGCTAAATTGGATGATAATCGGAGAGTTAACCGATCTGGCTGTCTCTAATGCTGCGTTAACAGAATTTGTACCAATAACGTTAACGGCAGGTAAAGCAAAATCTTTTTCATTGGCATAATTGAGCAATTCTGTGACTTCATCACCAAATAGTACTCCTGGTCGAAATTTAGGGCTTGACATATTGTGTTGTTTTATAAGTTTAATAAATATTTTAGCTATGTAATCAGATTACAACTGTTTAAAATCAGACAATTCCCTTTTCGGAAAGATACCTCTCAGCATCCAATGCTGCCATACATCCAGTTCCAGCCGCTGTTACTGCTTGCCTGTAAATGTGGTCCTGTGCATCACCACATACAAAAACACCTTCAATATTTGTAAAAGACCTTCCTGGAGATGCTTTTATATATTTATTATCATCCATTTCTAACCATCCTTGAAAAAGATCTGTATTAGGTTTATGGCCTATGGCTACAAAAAAACCTGTGACAGGCAGTATTGATTTCTCGCCAGTAATGGCATTCGCGATCCTTACACCTTCTACACCATCCTCTCCGAGAATTTCTTCAGTTATGGTATTCCAATGTACCTCCAGATTTTCAGTCTTCATCACCCTCTCCTGCATAATTTTTGAAGCACGCATTTCGCCTCTCCTTACTAAAAGATGTACTTTCTTGCACATCTTGGCAAGGTAGGTGGCTTCCTCAGCAGCTGTATCACCTGCACCAACAATGGCAACTTCCTGGCCTCGAAAAAAGAAGCCATCACAAACTGCACAAGCTGAAACGCCTTTATTCATCAGTTTTTGTTCTGATTCCAATCCCAGCCATTTAGCACTGGCACCTGTGGCAATTATTACTGAATCCGCCTGTATTTCGTGTCCTGTCTCAGACCATATTCTGCGCACTGATCCGCTAAAATCAACTTTTTCTATCATTTCATATCTGATATCAGTACCAAATCTTAAGGCCTGATTTTTAAAATCTTCCATCATCTCAGGGCCCATTATACCTTTAGGATAACCTGGATAATTTTCAACATCATTAGTAATAGTTAACTGACCGCCAGGTTCTTTTCCAGTATAGAGCACCGGAGACAAATTAGCTCTAGATGCATAAATAGCAGCGGTATATCCAGCGGGCCCGGATCCTATAATGAGACATTTAACTCTTTCAGTTGTAGAAACTGACATATAAAATAATTTATTGGTAATGCAAAATTACAAAATAATATTTCTTAAAAAAATAAAAATGATCTGTAAACCAAATTTTTATTGTCTATTTTTATAAAAATTAAACCTGTAATATACCTAAGATGTTCTGTAAAATAATGAAAATAAAGTTAATTGTAACTTATGATACCCACAATTAAACCATTTATTCCTAATTTTGGGTTCTTATATATTATATGAATAAGGTAATTGTCTTTATAGCTGTTTCTATATTTTTAGCCTTTGGCCAGACTTATGATAGTAATTCAGAAATAAAAACTAAAACCCAACTTGGTGAAAAATTATTTTTTGACCCGATAATGTCAAAGGATAGTACTATAAGTTGTGCCGATTGTCACAAACCATCATTGGCTTTTGCCGATAGTGTAGCGATAAGTAAAGGTGTGAACGGCAAAATAGGGATAAGAAATGCGCAATCCGTTATGAACATGACTTCCAGAAGAGTATTCTTTTATGACGGTAGGGCCAAAACATTGAGGGATCAGGTTCATTTTCCCGTGGAGGATCCGATGGAAATGGATTTTTCAATGCAAGAAGCCATAAAAAGACTAAATAGTCATCCTGAATATCGATCACATTTCAAAAGCATCTTTAATGAAATACCCAACGAAAAAAATATTATTGATGCAATAACTGCCTTTGAAGAGTCTTTAGAAACAGCCGATACAGAATTTGATGCATGGATGACTAATAGGCCAAATACCATGTCTCCATCAGCTATTCGTGGAAGAGAAATATTTTTAAGTGAAAGAGCAAAATGTTTCGATTGTCATTTTAGTCCGGATTTTACCATAGACGAATTTAAAAATATTAGTCTGTATGATGAAAAAAAATACAAAGATAAAGGCAGATATCTTGTGACAAAGGAAAAATCAGACTTAGGTAAATTTAAAGTACCCGGACTTAGAAATATAGCAGTGACAGCACCTTACATGCATGATGGAAGTTTTAAAACTTTAGCTGAAGTTGTTGAATATTATAGCAACCCAAGTAAATTCATATCCAATCCAATAAATATTGATTCCACTCTTCAAAAACCCATCAACTTTACCGCTGATGAAAAATCTGATTTAATAGATTTCTTAAGAAGCCTGACAGACAGAAGGTTTTATAAAAACAAATTGAAGTAAAAATTTAAAGAAATTCTAATAAGCCAACGCTAAAAAGACACATTCTTTTACAATATAGTTTGGGATAAACCTTACAGCCAAAAGTAGTCAAAACCTTAAAATTTGTCTTTACAAAACGACATTGAGTAAATATTGACAATTCTTTTATCCAAAATTCTTCCAGGTTTCTATATAATGATCTTCTTTTTGTCTTATTGACATGATCTCAATTTCAGATTTATCTCCATATCCAACTAAATGCAGGAGACCATGTACCATAACTCTTTTAAGCTCATTATCAAAAGTAACTTTATAAATATCTGCATTTTCACGAATCCGGTCAAGACTTATAAAAAGATCACTTTCTATAGCTTCGCCCTGCTGGTAAGGAAAAGTAATGATATCTGTATAAAAATCATGCCCCAAATACTTATTATTGATATCTAATAGGTAATCATCTGTGCAAAAGATATAATTTAATGAGACGATATGTTTCTCTTCGCTGATAGCGACATTGGCTAGCCAATTTTTAAAGCAATCTTCCTGTGTGGGGAACGGATGAATGACTTCTGTTTCCGTATAGAAAAAGATGTTATTAACCATTATAAAATAATCACGCCATCTGATTTTTCAAGTTAAAATACATTTCTACGCTTCTGCCATTATTGTCAAAGTTAATTTCATCTGACAATGCTTTCATAATATATACACCCCTACCACCGCAACATTCAATATTTTCTGCACAAGTAGGATCAGGAACTCTGCCTGGATTGAAGCCAATACCTTCATCTGTAACACAAAAAGAAATACCTTTATCCTTTACCTGCACGTGAATATGAACGTACTTTGACTCATCGGCTTTATTTCCATGTATGATTGCGTTATTGACTGCCTCAGTAAGGCTGATAAGAATATCCGCATATTTTTCTGAGTCAAAAGAAAAGTCAAAATCTAATTTTTTTAGATAGGATTCTACTTCGAGAACATTATTGGGATTTGATGATATAGAAAACATTCGATATTTCATATTGAGATTCAACCATTAAATTTTACCAAATACCATGCCGTATTAAACATGTGTTGCAAACATTCACAAATCATTTAACTGTTTTCAGAGACTTGTAATACTCATCGACCATTGTTTTATAATATGGTCTCAAAGACGGAGAAACTGACTTATACATATCTATTTCAGCCTGACGTTTTTTTAGATAATCCTGTAGAGCTGGTGGAAATTCCTTGCGTTTTTCCTGTGCGGTTTCTGATTTGCGCTTATTATCAAGTTCTCTTTGTCTCTCTGTTTTTTCTGCCTCCAGTAATCTGGTCTCTATATCATGCATCCTTTTCAGGGTTTCGCCATTGAGTCGCTTATTTACCAATTCAGTCTCAATTTTATCCATATTATTAATTATCTCGTCAAGCTCTTTAGAACCCTGACCCTGTTCTTTTTTATCATTCTGTAATTCTTCCAATGCCTTACGAAGGGCTGACTGGCGAGCTGCTGCTTGGGCAAAATCTTTTGCAGACATGCCATCTTTGCCATCCTTACTTTCCTTACCCTGCTTGCCTTCTTTGCCGTCTTTTTTTCCCTTATCCATCTTTTCTTTCAACTGCTTCATTTCTTCTGATAAGCCTTGCTGTCCTTCAGTAATTTTATCCATAGGTACTTTGCCGCTTTTGCCGCTCGACCCTTTACCGCCTGGTTTACTACATGATCCGCTCCCGGGAGCCCCTGAAGCCTGCTGGGCTTTGTCCAATGATTCATTCATCATCAAAGCAAGGTCATTCAAATTCTTCATTGTCCTGCGTTGCTTTTCTTGTCCTTCCGGTACCATTCTCTCTTCCAGCTCTTTAATACTTTCTTTCAGATTATATTTGATTTCGGCAACTTTATCCATCACATAAGATTCGATTTCGGCATTCCTGTTACTCAAGGCCACCAAAGTATCTTCTATTATCTTAAAGTCATTCTGCAATTTGAACTGCTGACGAATAGTGGCAGGATATGCAGGTGTAGTCACCATATAAGAGTTTATATCTTTAAATAAAACTTCCTGATCAAAGGAAACTGTAACCAGATTCTCCAGCAACTGTCGTATTGTTTTTATATCCTCACCTGCCTGATCAGAAGCACCCCCTTCCATAGCCGATTCCATATCTTTTGCTTGCTTTTTCATTTTTTGGGCTGCTTTCTTTTGAGACTTTGAGGCTCCGGAGTTTTCTTTTTTCTCAATCTGGTCTTTGCTCTGCTCCATATCCTTCTTGGCATCATCTATCTTTTCTGTATTCTTTTCCCCCATGTCTTTAGGCGGAGATAAATCTTTATTCTTTTTTTCAAGTTCTTCCTGATTCTTTTTTATGTCCTCTAATTTCTTATTGAGGTCTTCCTGTTGCTTTTTCAATTCGTCCTGAGATAGTTCTTTTTTGTCGGTTTGATCAGCTAATTTTTCTTGTTGCTCCGCCAGTTTATTTAGGTCCTTAATTTGATCCTTGACTTGTTTTTCCATCTCAAGTTGTTTGTATAACTCGAGCATACGATCCATCTCTTTTTCCAGAGTTTCGTTATTCATTTCAAATTGTTCGAGCATTTGTACAGCATCTTCTTTCTCCAGTTCCTGAAGAAGCTCTTTGATCTTATCCATCAACTCTTTGGTCTCCGGATTCAGAGCCTTTTCAAAAAGCTCCTGCAACTTTTCCTGCTTCTGCTGAATTTCTTCAGGTTGAGTTTGAAACTCCTGCTGGTTTTTGATATTTTCATCCAATTTTTCCTTAGCTTTCTCTATTTGCTCCTGAAGTTTTTTCTGCTCCTCCAGAATCTTTTCCATTTCCTTTTTATCCTGCCAGGTAAGCTGTTTATCCTGAAGCAATTTTTCCCTCAGCTTTTTCATGTTTTCCTGAAGCTTATCCATGTCTTTCAAAGCATCTTTCAAATTATCTTTAATGGCCTCATCATTTTGCTCATCTTTCATCCTTATTTCATCTAATGTGGGCTTTTCATAAGTCATCAGTGATGTTTTTGCAGATTTTGAACCATTTACACCATCATTGTCATATACTTCAAAGTAAAAAGAAAGTTTTTCACCAGCAGCTAAGTTTAATTTTTTTATATCAAATACATAATCAAACTGAATTTCTCTACCTTCTTGTTTTATAATCTTTTGTGTTTGAAGTGGCTGTTGAGAACCATTTGCATTAGTTTTGATATAATTGAATGAAAGTGAATTCAAACCATAATCATCAGAAGCATTACCAATAAAATAAACTAATGTTTTATCTAGACTATCCATAATCTTTTCAGAAGAAATAGTCGGAAACTGATCTTTAATAATCGAAATATTGTACACCAAACTATCTGGCTGAGCTATATTTTTATTGGATAAAAATAATTTATACATCTCATCAGTAATGGCTCTTTTCGTATATCTGAATCTGGTTTCATCTTTTCTTTCCGCTTTAACCCGTCTTCCTCCGTTTCCAAAATCTATGCTAATATCATCTGTATTAAGTACATCGAATAGCCACGTCATTTTTGTGCCTTCCGGAGCAATAATGTCACCATTATTCTGTAGAATTTCATTTTTCCTTCCGAGATATGAAGGAAACACCATTTCAACACTAAAGTCTGTTAGATTCGGTTTTTCCAGAACAGCTAGTGTAAGAGGTATGGAAGTTACACTTCCTGATTGCAGACTAAATTCAATATTTTTCTGAACATTCCTAAATGTATACTTAAATTGAGAAGTACTTACTTTCTCCATTTTATATTGAAAGTCGTCTACTGCTACAAATACTTCGTTTGGCAACACAACACCTTCTATGTCTACTGTGAGATCAAAATCCTGATACTGCACTACTTTCAAATCATTTTCATCAATCAAATAAGAGAACGGCGCTGCTTTAGCAAACTTTTTATTATTATTAATTATTCTGTTAGCACTGTCTTTAATGATACTCGGTGATGCAAACAATATAAATAAAAGAAGAAAAAATGGAGGTACAGCATATCTTAAGTACTTGCGGTTACTATTCAGATTTATAGCAGCTATGAATGGGACAAGTTTGATAGCATTAGTTTTTTGCTCAATGCTGGCATCAATCAAAGCATAATTAGCTTCCATAGACTCCTGCTTTTTGAGCTGAAGAATATTCAGGAGTTTATCCTTTACGTCTCCAAAATGATCACCGATGATAACAGCTGCATCTTCGTGAGATATGGTAGTGCCTAGTTTAAAATATTTTGACAAAGGATCGATAATCCAAAATCCAAAACCACCTATTGTTGTACCGAGAAAAGAATAAAATAATAGCTTTCTGACGCTTGTACTAAAGTAAAAATAGTATTCGAGTAAGCTGAAAGCCAAAAAGACGCCTAACACTATGGCTATAGTAAAAAGGCTACCTTTGATAAATTTATTGGTATAATATTTTCTTATAAATTGATCCAGTTTCTCTATTAACTGACTATAACTGACGTTATTTACACTCATATTTCAATTTTTCCCTTTGCACTGTATATTAAAACTCAAAATTAAAAAATAATAAACAACAATAGTATGATAATCGTTCATTATCGAATTTGCATCTCCAAAAATACCTAAAAAACATGTAAGTTATGGCATTTTTTATAATATGTCAATAGCTGACTCTCGACTTTATCAAAAATATGAAAAATTGAAGCGTAAATCAATACTTTGTGTAACATTTAAAGCTTTCCTCTTTTTACCAGCAACTTACTTTTGTTTTAGCAAGTAAAAATAAAATATGAATGATAACAAATTCTGGAATAATCCCATTTTGATGATAATAGCATACTTTCATTGGGACTGGCTCCATTTTTACCTGAACCACATATTTGGGGTAAAATCAAATGGATGAC
>JAYTNJ010000168.1:0-5174 GCA_043748345.1 Saprospiraceae bacterium | reverse complement strand
GGAATCGATACGGAGTGCCAGGCATAAGATAGGCTTTAATTCGCCTATGCCGGAATGGCTTAACGGACCACTGGATTCATGGGCAACTGATCTGGCTGGCAGTAAGGATTTGCAAGGGCATGAATTGATCGATGGCGCAGAATTTTTAAAAGTTGTGACAAAGCACACGGAAGAAAAGTCATGGACATGGCAAAACAGCGGGGCAGTCTGGCAGGTGCTGAATTACCTCTGGTTTGAGAAGGAGTTTCTTAAAAAATGAAGATTGTATATTTATGGTCATACTATGATCACTATTTAACCAGTTTTTATAAGAGGTTTCCGGATTTCACAAACATGTCATATTCACAGCAATATGACATGTTACTGGATGATTATTTTGGAGTTCCTGGATCTTACACACGTTGGACAAACAAACTTGGGCATGAGGCTACCCTTATTATAAATAACTGTGAACCGTTGCAACGCAGTTGGGCAAAAGAAAATAATATTGCTTTTACTGATAATTGGCAAAGAGACATCGCAATTGAGCAGGTTAAGAAAATTAGACCTGATATATTTCTCATGGGGAGCATGTTCAATCTTTATGGCACTTTCCTGGACGAAATAAAGAAATATGTTGGAACAACCATGGGATGGATCGCTTGTCCTATTCCAGATCATGTCAGCTTGAATCAAATGTCTCTGATTCTGACTTCACACTCATCATTTGTGGATGGATTTAGAAAAAATGGGATAAACAGCGAATTGCTATTGCCGGCTTTTGACCCGGAAATATTGAAAAAGTTCCCACACAATATTAAACAGGACGTAACTACTTCATTTATCGGTGGTATTTCTGCTGACCATGGTAAGCGGTATTTGTTTCTAAATGAAATCGCCAAGAATATTACCCTTAAGGTATGGGGATATGGAGTTAAACAGACAGGCATCAGGCATTTGATACATAATTTAATCAATAAGCCTCCACTCGCAAAAAACTACATGGGCGAAGTTTGGGGGATGGACATGTATCAAATTCTCAGACGCTCTAAAATAACTCTTAACTCTCATATTGATGTTGCTGGTAACCAGGCGGGAAATATGAGGATGTTTGAAGCAACAGGTATAGGCACACTCCTGTTGACTGATAATATGTCGAATTTATCAGATATATTTATCCCTGGCAAAGAGGTCGTTGCCTACGATTCTGCAGCTGATGCTGTAGATAAAATTATGTACTATCTAGGACATGAAGAGGAGAGAAATAAAATCGCAATGGCAGGGCAAAATAGGACATTGACGGATTATAGTTATGATAACAATAGCAAAAAAATGTTGAACTATTTTGAACAGTACAGCTAGGGATCTAAAGGTGGGCGGCATGTTTTCTACATACATAAAAATATGGGGCTTTGTTCTAAAAACATTCAAGGTACATGTCGTAATAGGCAGGCTTATTAAGAAGCAAAAAATAAGTGACTGTTATGCTCAGGTAACGGCTGGGGATACGGTATTTCATGAAGAAGCAAGCGTGAGTAATTTCCAGAATAAGCCTGATCGCATAAGAATTGGAATTAATACACATATCAGAGGTGAATTGTTGATTTTTGCCTATGATGGTGAAATTCAAATTGGTGACTATTGCTATGTTGGTGAGGGAACTCGGATTTGGTCTGGTGATAAAGTAATTATTGGTAACCACGTCTTGATATCACATAATGTTAACATCATTGATTCTAACTCACATGAAATTAAGCATCTTGAAAGAGCAGAGGGTTACAAGAGTATTATAACAAACGGTCATCCAAAAACCAAAGGTAGCATACTTACAAAGCCAATAACTATACATGACCACGCATGGATTAGCTTTAATGCAACACTGCTCAGGGGTGTAACGATTGGCGAAGGCGCGATAGTTGGTGCTTGTGCTGTAGTTACTAAGGACGTTCCGCCATGGACAGTTGTCGCTGGCAATCCGGCTCGGATCGTTAGAGAGATTCCTGAAAATGAAAGATAATCTTATAAGTTGGGAAGAATCAGTCAAATGGTTAAAAGATCAACCTGACCAGCAGGAACTTGTGCGACATTGCTATTATGATGATCCGCTTGCCGTTGCTGCTGAGCGTTTCAATAACAGTGATGAATGGCATGCAGTTTTACAACTGTTGAATGGTTTTTTGCCGGGGAAAGTTTTGGATCTGGGTGCTGGGCGCGGGATTTCGAGTTATGCCTTTGCCAAGGCTGGATGTGAGGTGACTGCCTTAGAGCCTGACCTCAGCACTGTTGTTGGCGCTGGTGCTATAAAGGAATTGGTGAAAACTACGCAACTCCCTATTAATGTAATCAGTGAATATGCCGAAACATTGCCTTTCTCAGATAGCTCTTTTGATATAGTTTATGGTCGCGCTGTTTTTCACCATGCCAGAGATTTATGGCAATTTTGCAGTGAGGCCTCACGGGTACTGCGTAAAGGTGGTGTGTTCATTGCGACTCGTGAACACGTTATAAGCCGAAAAGAGGACTTGCAGTCATTTCTTTGCTCACACCCCTTGCATCACTTGTATGGTGGAGAAAATGCCTATCTTTTAACAGAATACACGGAGGCAATATTATCGTCTGGTCTGCGAATCAATAAGATTATTGGACCACTCGAGAGTGCGGTAAATTATGCTCCAATGACAT
This sequence comes from Saprospiraceae bacterium, assembly GCA_043748345.1. Taxonomy (GTDB): domain Bacteria; phylum Bacteroidota; class Bacteroidia; order Chitinophagales; family Saprospiraceae; genus OLB9. Next base: position 2,513 of record JAYTNJ010000168.1, on the reverse strand, counting down.
GTAAAGAATTTGAAATAATGATTACAGCAATGCTCTCTAAAAGGATTGGAAAAAGTATTGCGAAGTTGATCTCTTCAAATATGGCCATTAATAAATTGTTTGTACGATATCTCTCTGAAAAAAAACAAGCACCTGGAAGTCTCTATTCATTCCTGGCGGTAAAGTAGATGATTGAAAACTCAAGAAAAGTCCTAATCACCGGCGTGTCTGGCTTCCTCGGACGCTATACAGCCCAATATTTTTCAGATCAGGGGTGGTCTGTTATTGGAGTTGATAGCGTCCCACCTGAAAATGCGCCACTTTCAGCTCTTTCAGCCTATTACAGTATTAAACTACCGGATAAGGCTTTCAATGAACTACTTCTCAAACATTCGCCAAGTGTCTGTATCCACTCAGCTGGACGTGCATCGGTTCCTATGTCTGTATCTGATCCAGTCTCGGATTATTATGCTAATACGGTGCTGACATTTGAGGTGCTTGATGCTTTACGCCTATATGCTCCAACATGCCGGTTTATATTGTTATCCAGTGCCGCAGTGTATGGCAATCCACGAGCACTACCGATTAGCGAAGCTGAGTCAGCCTCACCAATATCTCCTTATGGATTTCACAAATTGCAATGCGAGCAACTCTGTATTGAATATTCCACTGTTTATGGTTTGAAAACTGCTAGTGTACGAATATTCTCTGCATACGGTCCCGGGTTGCGGCGTCAGGTTTTATGGGACATTTGCCGTAAAGTCATACTTGATAAATCTCTTACGTTACAGGGTAGCGGAAACGAGAGCAGGGACTTCATTCATGCAAGGGATGTTGCCTGTGCTTTGTCTCTGATTGTTAATAAAAGCCCAATGGAAGGTAATATTTATAACCTTTCAAACGGTATTGAAGTAACGATAAGGGAGTTGGCGGCCATGGTTCTGGACGCTCTGGACTCCGACTGTTTACCCTGTTTTGACGGAATTGTTCCGGTGGGTAATCCACTGAATTGGCAGGCGGATATTTCAAAACTGAATGAGCTCGGTTTTACTCCTTCTGTACCATTGCAACATGGTGTAAAAGCTTTTGCAAACTGGTGTCGTGCCGAATTGGTGGGAATATGAAAAAGCAGTTTCGTATTGCTCTAATTATGCAAGGTGGAAGGGGCTGGACGGGGGGCATAGAATATATTAAAAATATTATTTTTGCCATGTCGAGTCTTTCTGCTGAGACTCGCAAGAACATTGAACTCTGCTTGATTATCAGCAAAACAGCCGACAGTGATTTAATTCAATCGGTAAAACCACATCTTAATAAAATCTATTATATTGAAGATGTCATACCATCAAATATTGTTTATAGAATTGGAACAAGAGCAGTAAAGCTACTATTAGGTATTCATGATATTAGGTACGATATTTTTTTTAAGCGGCAACAGTTCGATTTTGTTTATCCCTATAATTTATCAACAAAGTTTGGCTTTAAAAATACGGCAGCGTGGATACCTGATTTTCAGCATAAATTTCTACCACAATATTTTAGCGAACAGGAAATTAAAGCTCGTGATGCATCTTTTGATATGATCGCTCGCACTGCATACAAGCTGGTGTTTAGCAGTCATACCGCTGAGAATGATTTTTATACGTTTTTCCCTTCAGCCAAAGTAAATACTCACGTCTTGTCATTTAAAACGATCGCACATGAAAACTGGTTTTTGCCAGATCCTGTAGATTCTCAGCACAAATATAATTTACCGGATAAATTTTTCATAGTTAGCAACCAACTATGGCAGCATAAGAACCATCTGACTATTTTTAAAGCTATGAAACTATTACAGGATAGTGGAATAAAACCAGTTGTTGTGTGTACTGGACATATTTATGATTATCGCAAGCCGGAGTATTCTGATTCTATTCTGCATACCATACACACATTCGGATTGTCGCAGCAGGTATTTCTGCTTGGATTGATTCCCAAGGCAGATCAAATCCAGTTGCTGCGTCGTTCCATCGCACTGATTCAGCCATCTTTGTTTGAAGGGTGGAGTTCTGTGGTTGAGGATGCGCGATGTCTGGGTAAGCCTACGATCCTTTCTGATATATCAGTACACGAGGAACAGAATCCGCCTAATTGCTGTTTTTTTGAAAGAGAATCTCCTGATGCACTAGCGCAAGTTATGGAGCAATACTGGCAATCACTACGTCCAGGCCCGGATATTAATCTGGAAGTTAAGGCGCGAGACAGAAACAGTGTAGATGTTCAGGAGTTTGGCAACAAGTTTTTGCAAATTGCAACAGCTTGAATTATTCATTCTCGTTACCAAGCTCCATTTTGTGGTACTTACCGATAGCAAGCTGGAGCTTGCAATGCTCCTTTACATTATATACACACCTTGGTAGTATATTTGTATGCTACTAACAAGGAGGATATATGCGCCTCGTAAAAACTTCAATAACCCTACCCGACGATCTCCTTCAAGAAGCCAAAACGATGTCTAAAAACGTAAGCAGCTTCATCACTGAGGCTCTCCGAGA
>JAYTNJ010000167.1:0-3207 GCA_043748345.1 Saprospiraceae bacterium | reverse complement strand
AAGTCAAATTTAATTCATCACTTGTAATACAACGGCTGAATATGGCTGAAGTTTAAATAATTTTCCGAGCTCTTGAATTTCATTTCTGTAAGAAAAAACAACAGAATAACTTGTAATATCCAACGGTAGCTTTACAGCTACATCATTTTTATTATTGTTAAATATAACAAGGAATTTTTCGTCAGCAAGGGTTCTGTAATATGCTAAAACATTTAAGTCATCAGCTATAGGCTCAAATAAATACGTTCCGTCAGTAAATGCCTTAGATGTTTTCCGAAGCCTTATGACAGATTTATAATATTCAAACATGGATGTATCAAATACTGGTTTTTCAGAATATTCATAAGCCGAATATGATGATTCTGTCTCCTCTTCAAAAGAAATATCAGGCCAAACCATCGGTTTTCTGTTATCAGGGTCGTCAGCCCCTGTCATTCCCATTTCATCACCATTCCATATATGCGGTGCTCCCACAAAAGTAAACTGATGCAGCAAAAATAATCTGACCCTATTATATGTGAGTTCTGATGGGATATTTGTCCTGTAGTTTTTGTCTTCCTGAGGCTTGCAGTTAAACTTATACATACTGACATTAAAAAAAGATGAAAGCAACCTGGGCGAATCATGTGATGAAGCCAGATTCATCATAGCTTGTTGTGTACTTTGTGGATACTTAAGAAATATTGAATCTATTTGCTGCCTGAACTGATAGATATCGACTTTATCATTTGGTTCTGCAAAAAATCCCCGAGCTATTTTAAACCATTGGTAATGCATTACCGCATCAAATACATCTCCTTTGACCCAAGGAGAAGGGTCCATAAGTTCATCAGGCCATTTTGTCCACCAATTTTCACCTATTAGATAAAAATTGGGGTTAACGGTTCTGACAAACCTCCTGAAATCCCTCCAAAAACCCATCGGAACATGTTCTGCAACATCCAGACGTATACCATCTATTCCATCTGAAAAGTTGCCATCGCCATTGGGATCCATCCACCTTCGACAGACGGAAAAAATGTGATTTTTAACTGCCGGTAACAAATTCCCTTCATAAGGTTGACCGGGAATTTTCCCATCAGTATTTATTTTCTTTAGTTCGGGCAGATTTTTTATGCCTACCCAACCCTCATATTCAAAAATTTTCTTTCCGGTTTTACGGTCTTTTATGAACCTTGAGTGATACCAATCTTTGTAAAGTGACGAATCCAAATTTTTTTCTACATCTTTGAAGGCCCAGAAATTATTTCCCGTGTGATTCCATGAGAAGTCAAGCACAACTCTAATTCCTTCTGAATGCAGTATTTTGACCAGAGCCAAAAATTTTTTATCTGCGGTAGTCCACTGCCATGATTTCGGGTCGTTTTGATCCTCTTCTTCCATGATTTTAACATCTCCTGATATATCATCACCAAAGGTTACATCTATATGATGGTAATATCTGGCATCATACTTATGTAATGATGGTGCATCATTGATAGGATTAAAATAAATTGCATTTATTCCCAACTCTTTGAGATATGGTATTTTTTCCTCGACTCCGGCAAGGTCTCCGCCGTATCTTCTCATCTGAATGGTGCGGTAAAAATCTAAACCTGTTTTTTGTGCCCAGGATTCCTGTTTGTACCAATTATGACCCCATGGTGTCAAAGCCCAGTCTTCCGGCATTTTATCTATAAGAGCATTCTCACATGTTTGTAAGGTTGGATTGATCTTTTTGTTCCCATTTCTGAACCTCTCTACAAATATCTGATACCAGATAGCTTCTTTTGCCCATAGCGGGGGTTGGTCAAAAGGTATCTCAGGAATTGCATTATGTGTATTTTTTTTCATACAGCCGATAGCCAGAATTACGAACACCATACACTTGCAGGCGCCAATCATCTCTTGTTTATTTTTTGTAAAAATAACACAACTATCCAAAAGTTCGTAAAATAAAATCCAGTCAACATATCATTGGCAAATTGTTTCACTTTTTTGCTAGCTTTTTCAAAACCTTCAAATTCTTTTTAAAAGATATCTTTTGGATGTACTATACATTCATACCGTCTATCATAGTATGTTCGATAATCAGTCATATCTGTATTGTTGCGTATCATTGTGATGGAGGTAAGATCAAAAAATCTTTTCATTTATATTTTTGTTACATACAGAGAGCCATATGGGGCTTATCTTACCTTATTATATATTTACTTTAAAATTATGAAAGATCAAAGACTGGCAGTCCTAATTGATGCAGACAACGTGCCATACTCAAATATAAGAGAGATGCTGGAAGAAGTGGCAAAAAATGGTACACCGACCATCAAAAGAATCTATGCTGACTGGACTAAACCCACGGTATCCGGCTGGAAGAATGTCTTACTCGAACATGCCATCACACCTATACAGCAATACAGTTATACTACCGGTAAAAACTCAAGTGACAGTGCACTTATTATTGATGCCATGGATATCTTGTATTCAGATAAGGTAGATGGATTTTGTATTGTTTCAAGTGACAGTGATTTTACCCGGCTTGCAATCAGACTACGTGAGGCAGGCATGAAGGTGATTGGTATAGGGCAAAAAAAGACACCCCTACCATTTATTACAGCATGCGATAAGTTTGTATATATTGAGATTCTGAAATTAGAAACAACACCCGTCACAGAGACCGCTACTGACCTGAAAGGAAAAAATAAACCCAAACCACAGGCATTAAACAGAATTGATCAGACCCTGATTAAACTTCTGACGGAGAGCGTGGCTGACCTTGCTGACGAAAGCGGATGGACTTTTCTGGGTGAATTGGGCAACTTTATCTTAAAGAATAAGGCAGATTTTGACCCCAGAAACTACGGCTTTCCAAAATTACTACCCTTAATCAAAAGCACTAAAAAATTTGTAATCGATGAAAGAACCACTGGTAATAATAATATCAGACATATATATATAAAGGTAAAGTAGGTAGTGGTGTAATCTGGCTGGAGAGTAAGGAGTTATGAATTAGGAGAAAGTAGCGGTGGAATAAGAAACTTGCATTTTCTACCGCAATAATAACAATTATCTTCCTTAAATTAAGAACAGATGCCTTGACTCCAAAATATCACAAAATCTAAATTTTCATTTCTTTTAATTCTTAGATTGTATTCAAATTCTATACTTTATTCTAGTTCACTTTTGCCAAAAGGCATAGCTCAACTGAAACCGAATCTTAAAGGGGTT
>JAYTNJ010000166.1:0-1756 GCA_043748345.1 Saprospiraceae bacterium | reverse complement strand
TTGTATTTTTAAATGAGTTTTACCCTTTAATTACTACTGTTTTTTGTTTTGCTCTCATAGCCGATACACTGAGACCGGCAAATAGTGTTGCCATTGCTTCCTACTCAGAACCTGAAAACAGAACTAGATCATTTTCATTAATGAGATTTGCCATAAATCTTGGATTTTCAATAGGACCTGCGATGGGCGGAATTGTAGCTGGTACCATGGGTTTTAAGTGGATTTTTGTAATTGATGCCGTTACTTGTTTTTTCGCGGCATTCATATTATTTAAATTTCTGCCTTTTAATAATTTGTCAGTTCCCGATAAACGTCCTTTAAAGTCTTCACCAGTATTTTCTGCCTACAATGATAAAGAATACCTTATATTTATTTTTCTTGTAACCCTTTATGCCATTGCTTTTTTTCAGTTATTTACCAGCGTGCCGGTGTATTGGGGCAAAGAATGGGGGTTTTCAGAAACTAGAATTGGTCTTTTACTTGCTTTAAATGGTTTGGTAATTGTCCTTATAGAGATGCCTTTTATTAGAAATATGGAGCACATTCAGAGATATATGGTAATGGTATCTATTGGAAGTTTTTTGCTTGTTTTAAGTTTTATACATTTGATTACCAATTGGATAAGCATAATTCCAGCCATTGGATTCGTCATCCTTATGTCTCTTTCAGAAATGTTTGCAATGCCCTTTATGACAAATTACGCCATATCAAGACCCAATAATGAAAATCGGGGGCAATATATGGCACTATATGCAATGGCTTACGGTGTGGCCCATATTGTTGCCCCAATGGGAAGTATGTTTGTGGCGGACATTTGCGGTTTCAAAACGCTATACTGGATATTATTGTTTTTAAGTATCTTAACAACATTGGGATTCATCCTTATCAGGACTTCTTACAAAAAAGCCTGATATTTTAATTTATCCCGATTTTGTAAAATTTTCATGACAAATATCTTAAAAACTCTTCTCTGGTACTATCATTCTTAAATTTTCCTGAATAGGAAGCCGTTACGGTGCTGCTACTTGTATCTTTTACCCCTCTTGAAGAAACACATAAATGAGTAGCTTCTATCATTACCGCAACATCATCGGACTTTACTGCAGCTTTGATCTCTTCAGCTATTTGAATAGTTAATCTCTCTTGAACTTGCGGCCGTTTAGCATAATAATCAACGATCCGATTCAACTTTGATAAACCTATCACTTTTCCGGTTGATATATAAGCCACATGTGCTTTGCCAATAATCGGCACAAAATGATGTTCGCAGTTTGAATAAAGGGAAATGTCTTTTTCAAGTAACATTTCATCATATTTATACTTATTATCAAACAACTTTATTTGTGGTTTATTTGCTGGATTTAAACCACTAAAGATCTCTTTTACATACATTTTGGCAACCCTGTGCGGAGTTCCCATCAAACTATCATCTGAAAGATCAAGGCCTAAAATGTCCATTATTGATCTGAAATGATTTTCTATTTCTAATATCTTTTGATCGTCTGATTTGTCAAAAGCGCCATCTTTCAAAGGTGTTTCAATACCGGTAAATATATGATCATCTCCATCTTCATCATATCTTTGGGAAGTGATTAGTGTATGGTTTCCATTTAATGTATATATGTCAGATGTCTCTGATTTCAATCTTTTAGGTAGAATTAAATTTTTATTATTCATTTTTTATAATTTTATAGTTAACAGTCAGTATTAAATATTGTTTAAGTTTTATAGTATATATATTAAACAATTTAGTATG
>JAYTNJ010000165.1:0-8552 GCA_043748345.1 Saprospiraceae bacterium | reverse complement strand
TTAAATACTGATGTTAATTTTCTCTTTGTCATAAACAGCAAATTTAGTGTAAAAAAATTTATTTAACTTGCTGTCCGATTTTTGGGGGTAACTATAGATATTGGGCGGAAAACTTTTTACACCACACTATATGCTTTAGATTTTGCTCATAATGAAGCCGTTCCATTATTTGAAGGGTTACCCGGGCACAATGTTTCTTCTACACCATGGATAGGCGATATTGACGATAATGGATTTATTGATATAATTTATTGTCATGGCACAAACTCAAAGCAAACATACACATTTGACGGATTAAGAGTTTCTTGTATGAAAACTCTTTTTCCTGTGACACATAAAATCAGATGGGGATCTTATATGGGAAGTAACTATAATGGCGTTTTTAAATAAACAATTTATCAATTTGCTGAAGGATCTTTTTATTATGTTACATTTTTTTCTTCAATGCCATTAACTCATCTCTTAGTTGTGCTGCAGTAATAAAATCAAGATCTTTGGCTGCTTTTTTCATTTTGGATTCAGTCTCATTGATTAATTTTGTAAGTTGATCCTTATTCATAAACGCAACAATCGGATCTGCTGCTAATCCGTGTTTATCATCAGGTTCGATGTAAGCCACAGGCTTTTTGCCCCTAATATCCAAAATCGATTTTTGATTCAGAATATCTTCTTTTGACTTTGTAATTGTAGTTGGAGTGATGCTATTTTCCTGATTATATTTTATTTGTATTGATCTTCGCCTATTTGTTTCATCAATGGTCATTTGCATACTGTGAGATACTTTATCGGCATAAAAAATAACAAGACCGTTACTATTTCTGGCTGCACGTCCTGCTGTTTGGGTCAGAGATCGGGCATTCCGCAAGAATCCTTCTTTATCAGCGTCAAGAACTGCTACAAGGGAGACTTCTGGTAAATCTAATCCTTCTCTCAGCAAATTTACACCCACCAATACATCAAATTCTCCTAATCTGAGATCCCTTATTATTTCGACTCTGTCCATTGTATCTACTTCGCTGTGTACATACCTTACTTTTATATTCAGTTTGGCAAGGTATTTAGTAAGTTCTTCTGCCATCCTTTTTGTTAATGTAGTCACTAACACTCTTTCGTCTGCATGCACTCTTTTGTGAATTTCTTCAAGAAGATCGTCTATTTGGTTAATACTTGCTCGCACTTCTATTGGTGGATCAAGCAATCCTGTTGGCCTTATAATCTGCTCAACGACAACACCTTCCGTTTTTTCAAGTTCGTAATCTCCGGGTGTCGCGCTTACATAAATGACCTGATTTATCACTGATTCAAATTCTTCAAAACTCAAAGGACGATTATCCATAGCTGATGGTAATCTAAATCCAAAGTTGACCAAATTTAGTTTTCGGGCTCTGTCTCCACCCCACATACCTCTGACTTGTGGCAAAGTTTGATGACTTTCATCGATAAACATCAAATAATCTTCGGGAAAGTAATCAAGCAAACAAAATGGCCGAGTGCCCTGTTTCCTGCCGTCAAAAAATCTGGAATAGTTCTCTATCCCATTACAATATCCCAGCTCTCTAATCATTTCAAGGTCAAAGTTTACTCTTTCTTTAATTCTCTGCGCTTCAAGATATCTGCCTTCAGCAATAAAAAATTTCTCATGGTTATGCAATTCATCTTCTATTTCCCTGATCACCTGATTGAGCCGGTCTTTGGGTGCTATATATAAGTTGGCCGGAAAAATTGCGGCGTGATCCAGTGATATTATCCTTTTTCCGCTTTCAGTTTCAAGTTGTTCAATCAATTCGATTTCATCACCAAAAAAAATAACCCTATAGCCGTAATCAACATATGGCAAATTAATATCAACTGTATCACCTTTAACCCTAAATGTGGCTCTTTTGAAATCACTTTCAGTTCTGGAATAAAGACTCTGAACTAAGCTTAAAAGAAATGTATTTCTACTTAGAGTCTGCCCTTTAGCGATTCTGATTATACCTGTTTTATAGTCTTCGGGATTGCCCATGCCATAAATACACGAAACGGAAGAAACTATAATTACATCTCTTCTCCCAGATAGCAAAGAAGAAGTTGCCCTAAGCCTAAGTTTGTCTATTTCTTCATTGATCTGAAGATCCTTTTCAATATACGTATCAGAGTGGTTTAAATATGCTTCCGGCTGATAATAATCGTAATAAGAAACAAAATACTCAACGGAATTATTTGGAAAGAATTCACATAATTCTGCATATAACTGTGCTGTTAGTGTCTTATTGTGAGTCAATACTAGTACAGGTTTGTCATAAGAAGAAATAATATTTGCCATTGTGAATGTTTTTCCTGAGCCTGTTACACCCAAAAGCACTTGGTATTTATCACTATTATTTAAACCGTCAACCAGTTGGGAAATTGCTTTTGGCTGGTCTCCAGTAGGTTTATAATATGAAGTTAATTGATATGACACAAACGGGTTTTTATTATTGGCATGCAAATTTAATAATAATTGTTAAAACCCCTTTTCATAATGTTCATAAATTGGTATTATTATAATTTAATTTCAAAATCTTATTATTTTAAGAATTAACACCCGTATTAGCCAATTTTAATACCTATAATCAGAATATAATTTTATAATAAAATGTAAACATTTCTATTTATATTTGCATTTTATTGCCTTATCAACCAACCCTGATTTTGCTTATGATATCCCTTGACACTTTACCTCTTGAAGTAACGTACAGAGAGAGTCACGATGAAGAAAACTTTCAAAATGATGTGTTGCATGATTTTTGGGTATGCCTGATCAGTCGTGAGGCTAGTATTGTTGGTAGAAAAGATGTGCTCAATGGAAGAGCAAAATTTGGAATTTTCGGAGATGGTAAAGAAGTTCCTCAGGTAGCAATGGCGAGAGCATTTAATAAAGGTGACTGGAGGTCAGGATATTACAGAGATCAGACATTTATGTTCGCAAGAGGTATAAGTAGCCTTGAAGAATTTTTTTTTCAACTTTTTGCAGATACTGAAGCTGACCCTTTCTCTGGAGGGCGCCAAATGAATAATCATTATGCCACTCCAATGATGGATAAGAATGGTGACTGGCTTGATCAGACACAGATGTACAATGTTTCATCGGATATTTCATGCACAGCTGGGCAAATGGCAAGAGCTTTGGGACTCGCCATGGCTTCAAAAAAATATAGAAAACTTGACATTCCTTCCCATAATAAATTTTCAAATAATGGGAATGAAGTTAGTTTTGTGACAATAGGTGACAGTTCAACTTCAGAAGGAATTTTCTGGGAGACTATGAATGCTGCTGCGGTAATGAGAGTTCCTTTACTGGTAGCGGTATGGGATGACGGTTATGGTATTAGTGTCCCTGTGGAGATGCAAACTGCAAAAGGTTCCATCTCAAAAGCACTTGAAGGATTTTTACATGATGACAATGGCAATGAAAATGGTATCATGATATATACTGTAAGAGGGTGGGACTACCCTGAACTATGTGCAGTATTTGAAAAAGTCTCAATAAAGGTAAGAGAAAAACATGTACCCGCTATAATTCACGTTCAGGAATTAACCCAACCGCAAGGTCACTCGACTAGTGGATCACATGAAAGATACAAAACAACGGAAAGACTTCATTGGGAAAAGGAGCATGATTGTATAAAAAAAATGGAGGAGTGGATTTTATTGAATGGTATCGCATCAATTGATGAGATAGCAAACATGAAACTAAAATCCATTGAATATGTAAAAAACGTAAAAGATTCAGCTTGGACTAAATATTTAAGTGGAATCGAAAAGCACATCTCTGACGTTAGATCAATTTATCGAAATATTCCAGATCCTTTAAAAACTGAAGCTATTCAGCATCTTGAAAAAGATTTATTAACAGCCATACATCCTACTTTTTCGGAAGTTCTCTCAAATGCCAGAAGGTTACAAATACAACTTATGCGATTTGGTAATCTGAAAAATAAAGATCTTGACGATTATATAAAAGAATCAAAGCAACTAGGTGCTGATAGGTATAACACTCTACTGTATAGCGATACTAAATATTCTGCTTTAAATATTCCAGTCATTCCTGCTAAATTTGGTTTGCAACCTAAAATTGTAAATGGTTACCAGATTCTAAACACATATTTTGATCAGCTTTTAGATCATAGGCACGATATCATTGCTTTTGGTGAAGATGTAGGCCACATAGGAGATGTGAACCAAGGGTTTGCGGGCTTGCAAAGTAAACACGGGACAGAAAGAGTTTTTGATACAGGAATCAGAGAATGGACAATAATGGGCCAGGCAATGGGAGGGTCGATGCGTGGACTTCGGCCAATTGCAGAAATTCAGTACGTTGATTACATGGCATATGCGTTTTCATTATTGACTGATGATCTTGCTACATTGCGATACCGTACTGCAGGAATTCAGAGAGCTCCTGCCATAATACGTACACGAGGCCACCGACTAGAAGGAATTTGGCATTCAGGATCTCCGATGGGCATGATATTAACATCAATGCAAGGGATTTACCTTTGTGTACCTCGCAATATGGTGCAAGCGGTCGGATTTTATAATACTCTTTTAATGTCGGACGACCCGGGTATTGTTGTAGAGTGTTTAAATGGGTATAGACTCAAAGAAAAATTACCGGAAAACCTACTTGAATTTACAGTCCCACTAGGTAAGCCAGAAATACTTCAGGAAGGTTCAGATGTAACATTAGTCACTTATGGCTCTTGTGTCCGCGAAGCTCAGAAAGGTTTAGATCTCCTAAAAGGATTTAATGTATCTGTAGAACTCATTGATGTTCAGACTTTAATGCCTTTTGATCTTGAGGGAATTATTGTTAATTCTTTAAAAAAAACAAACAGAATTATTTTCATGGACGAAGATATTCCAGGTGGAGGTACAGCTTTTATGATGAGGGAAGTCCTGGAAAAATGGAATGGTTATAGATATCTTGACTCTAAACCAGTTACTATAAGTGCCGCCCCCCACAGAACCCCCTATGGTTCTGACGGTGATTATTTCACAAAGCCAAACCCTGAGGACGTTTTTGACACAATTATGAAAATAATGGCTGAAGTATCCCCGCAAATTTTTAACTAAGTAAGATAAATACCTAACTTTTCCTTTTTTTTCTCATATTTGCAAAATTATTCATTTATAATACACTAATAGGAAGTTCTTCCGTTATGTAAGAAATCTTTTATTTTGGAGTCTTGTATAGTAATTATTCCCACATATAATGAAATTGAAAATATTCATTCAATTATTGAAGCAGTATTAAGACAGGGTCCTCATTACTCAGTATTAATCGTAGATGATAACTCTCCTGATGGCACAGGTGATGTTGTAAAAATTCTAAAGGAGAAAGAAACCAGACTTCATTTGATACAAAGACCTGGAAAAATGGGACTTGGTACAGCGTACATTGCAGGATTCAGATATGGGATTGCTAATAGGTTTGACTTTATTTTTGAAATGGATGCAGACTTCAGCCACAACCCTGATGATCTGAACAGACTTCTAAATGCTTGTAAAACAGGTGCTGATGTTGCAATAGGCAGTAGATATGTACGTGGAGGAAATATCCGAAATTGGTCCAAAGATAGACTGATGTTATCATATGGAGCGTCATTATATGTAAGATCAGTGACATGGCTACCTGTTAGCGATCCTACTGCAGGGTTTATATGTTACAAACGAAAAGTGCTTGAAAATCTTGATCTTGATAAAATAAAATTTATAGGCTACACTTTTCAGATTGAAATGAAATATTATGCTCATAGCAAGGGGTTTGTATTGAAAGAAGTTCCGATTACATTTGTTGATCGTGAGAAAGGGAACTCCAAAATGCACGCAAATATCGTTTCAGAAGCCATCAAAGGTGTACTCAAAATGAGATGGAGAAAAATGACCGGATATTATAATTCATAATATTTCAGACATCAAAATTTGATTCGCATTGTACTTAGTTGGTATCACATTCCCATCTGTACATTTAAAATTTTAAACCGAAATACCTTTACCTTATTTGTAACACTTGGGCATGACAAAATTGTGCATTAGTGGTTAAACAATACTTATTTTACCACGCTCTGAATATTACATTCCCATTCACATGTAATGGCCTTCATCTTATGTCATGACATTTCATTTACTCCTTACTTTAACAAAATGAAAAGACTATAAATGAGTAACATTTTGCATCTTTGCAGCGTCTTTAAATTATAAAATATAAAATGTATTAAATATGAAAGTTTTGCATTGTCTTTTTGTTATGCTGGGTTTTATTTTTATTTCGAATATTAATGCGCAATCAAATGTCTCAAATAAAAAACCAATTATTAAACAATCTGCGAAAGTTACGACATTAACACCAAAACAAGGTGTGCACATGACTTTTGATAAAGAAAGCATTAGTTTGGGTAAAATTAAAAAAGGAGAAATAAAGAAGTTTGATTATGTCTTTACCAATACAGGCACTGAAGTTTTAGAAATTGACATAGCTTCAGGATGTGACTGTACTACGCTAGATTATCCAACAAATAAAATTTTACCAGGCAAGAAGGCAGTAATAAAGGTAATTTTTGACAGTGGCAAAAAAGAAGGGACTGAAAAAAGCACTGATGTAGATATATACCTTAAAAACCTAAACCCTAAAACCGGCCAAAGAGTCTTGAAAATAGTTAACTTTACATATGAAATGGCAGTATAATAGTGCCATTATTATTTTTAGGCTATACATCATTATTGTTCATGTCGGGCATATAGAGTATTGGTATATTGGATGCAAATAATTCAGAAATAGTATTTGATTCCACAAAAGCCCTTTCCAAAAAAGTATGTTTTCTTCCCACCATAACCAGAATTCCAATATCATTGTCGTCAACATACTTTTTAATCTCAATGACAGGATCTAATCCATCAACTTCTATAACTTTATCAATAATGTCGTTAAGTTTTCCAGTATGATTATTGAGTTTAATTTGCTCAAATGGTAATATAACATGAAAAACATCTATTGAAATATCAGGTAACATATTGAATTGCCTTAAAATACTTATTGAGTGTTCGTTGTCAATACCTTTACTGTCCAAAGCAAGAAGGATCTTATTGCTATGCAACTCATATTTAAAGGATTCAGGAATAGCTAAAACAGGAATTTTGCTGTTCTCAATAAATTTTCTGGTAACACTACCCAACAACATATTCATAAGACTCGAACTTCCTTTGGTGCCCATTATGATCAGGTCTATATTATTGTCAGTTGCAAAAGAAAGTATTGAAAGAGATGTATCTCCTTCTACTACAACGGAATCAGGGGTAATTCCAGTATTTATTAATGGCTGCATTTTATTGACAAATTGCTGAAGATCTTCCTCTGCAGTTTCTTTAAATACATCCTCTAAAGAGCGAAGTGTGAGTTGATCTCTCGGCGCCTTAAACGACGATATAAAGATGAGCTTTGCCCTTAATTTATTACTAACTTCAATAGCATATTCGGCAGAAAATTCTGAATTGGATGAAAAATCAGTTGGGCACAATATCTTTAACATAGCATATATTTTTATTGTAAATAATCAGAATAGAAAGAAATATTATTTCATTTCCTAATTTTAAGTAGGAGGATTTTCTTCCAAAATCATAATCGGAAGATGAATTCCTTCTGCTGTTTGCAGGCTCATTGATTTGTTAAAAATGGAATCAAGAAAACTTCTTTTCCGATGAACCATCACAAGCATATCAGCTTTTTCAAATATGGCATAATCGACGATAGTTTGGATAACATCGCCTCCATAAATATTTTTTATTTCAAAAGCAAAATCAGGTTCTTTAACCTTAAACACCTCACGTATCACAATATCGTGGTTATTGTTTTTATCCAAATCATCTTTTTTAATATGAATAAAATCAGTTGCCGCCTTAAATACGTCGTTAAATTTTAAATACATTAATATGGATTCATCAAAATCGGTACTATCGTCAATCGTAAAAATTACCTTTTTCGGCTTAGACCACCTTGTGTTTTCATGAATCAGCAAAACTGGACATGATGTCAGTTTTGTAATAATCGTTGAAGTAGTACCTAAAAATTTTTCAAGTAAGCTATGGTCATCTCTCATTCCAGAAACTACATAATCAAAACCCTGATCATTGGCAAAGTCAGAAATTGTAAATCCCGGAACCCCAAATCGTACTTCTCTTTTAATTTTTTCAGCAGGTAGACCCGGGGTTATTTTTTCTGAATATTCTTTCACCAAATTAGATAATCGGTTTTCTGCCGCAGCAAAAGCCGCATCCATCGAGTCTAAAAACATGGAGTCCGCTGTAGAAAAACTACCATTAATTATATGGAGCACGGTAATTTCCCCATTCAAAGCTACTGCAAAATTGACAGCATAATTATAAGCTGCAAAGGAAGATTTCGTGAAATCAACCGGGACCAAAATTCTTAACATTTCTAAACCTTTTATGGAAGTAAAATTAATGATAACTTTAATATAACTATATGATATTAATTATATTATCATCTGATTTCTATCATTACATTTAAAAAA
>JAYTNJ010000164.1:0-2283 GCA_043748345.1 Saprospiraceae bacterium | reverse complement strand
ACTACGAAGACTCAGGGCTGAACCGTCAATGAGCCACCTATCTGATGCACCATTAAAATCAGCGGTTCGTCCCTGATCCATCCTCGGCACATTAGTGATATCGCCTTCTTTTTGCCATCTGTTGAGGATGTCAGGATGCTTAGCGCTACCGTATCCACCGGATCCCATAAGAGAAGCATATGCCCCATCATAAGCCTTGCCACCTAACTGATACACAAAAAGTGCAGATAAAGTCAAGCCTTTGTATGATATGCTATTGGAGAAACCACCATAGAAATCGGGGATTGCTGTAGCGTCTGAATTACGAAATCTGGCATTATTAATATTGGTTGTCACTGTATCACCTACTGTTGTAATCCGACTGTTGGCTGTATTGAAAGTTATAGCTCTGTATTCCGCTTCACCAGTTGTGGGATTTACACCCATAAATTCTCTCAGATAATAATCTTGAAGGGATCTGCCCACTTCAAGTCGTTTGGTACCACTCACAATAGTTGGTGATGAGACTGGCATTTTAGTGATCTGATTTGTCAACGCAGTAATATTTGCTGAAACTGTCCATTCAAAATCACGGGTTCTGACCGGTGTGATGTTTAGTTCAAATTCAATCCCTTTGTTAAACATAGTACCTATATTAGCAAACTGATCGTTCAATCCTGTAGAGAATGGTAGCGGAACACTAAATAACAAATCACTGGATTCTTTATGGAAATACTCCACCGTACCTGTCACTTTTTTATCAAATAACCCGAATTCCAATGCTACGTCAAAAGCATTATTTGTCTCCCATTGAAGATCAGGATTGCCAGGTGATCTGTCCTGAATAAGCCCCGCTTCGCTTCCATTGTTTACACCGGATCCAAGAATATACAGGTTTTGATATGCGTAATAAGTACCGATGTCCTCGTTACCAGTCTGTCCAAAGGAACCCCTAAGTTTTAAGGTATTCAGCCAACTCAAGCTCTTCATGAAATCTTCCTGATCAAGTCTCCAGGCGGCACCAATAGAATAAAATGTACCCCATCTTTTATCTTTTGAAAAACGGCTTGTTCCATCCGTTCTGGCAGATAATGAGACAAAATATTTTTCATCCAGATCATAATTGAACCTGCTGAAATATCCCTCTATCGCTCTGCTGTTTGTAACAGAACTCAAGTCAGTAGTGGTGGTAAAATTAATCAAATCGGTATTTCCGGCAGAAATAAGTTGCGATCTGGATCCTGTAAGTTCATTTTCCTTAAGATTAAAGCTCTCATGCCCCAGGAGTATATCAAAACTATGTCTGTTAATTTGTTTTTTATAATTCAGCAGCTGTCCTAAATTGAGGGAAGTACCATTGTAATATCTTGTAGTTGCTCTACCTGCCGGTGCGCCATCTCCTATTTCAGGATTCTGAAATGTATTGTCATATCTGTTGGTATAGTCTAGACCTGCATTTAAAGTCAGTTTAAAATCACTCAGAAAAGATATATCTGCATAAGTTCTTCCTGTAAACACATTCCGACGGAAATCATTAGTATTAAGCAGCGTTTCTGCGATTGCATGACGTCCACCATACTGTGGTCTGTTTGGAAGCCCTAATGCACTTAAATTACCATAATCGTATCTTTTGTTTCCATTTTCATCCAGTAAAAAAGAACCGGGTTTTGCAGGATCGTAGGCATAGACTGGATAGATAGGCCCCATACCTCTTGAAAAGAAAAAAGGATTGACAAAATTTGTATTGCCTCCTGCATCATTATCTTTACTCAGTGAGTAAGTATATCCAAGATTGGCTCCTGTTTTGAGCCATGGCTTGAGTTTTGAATTGAAAGACAATCTTCCGGTATATCTTTCGAAATCTGTCCTTATTAAAAATCCTTTATCATCCAGTCTTCCCAAAGAAAAGTAATAGTCTGTTTCTTCATTTCCACCGGATACATTCAGTGTTACTTCATCACGACCACCGTTTCTGATTATTGGATTTTCCCAATCAAGATCTTCTGCGGTATATAAAGGTTGTGCATTAGGATTGAGTTTTCCCTCTGTAGATACAAGTTCTGCTCCGGGTACATTGAACACATTATAAGCAAGCAGACCTACAATGTCTTTGGAAGCTGTGGCATTAGCAGTTGCCAAAGCCACAGGATTGGAAGCTCTGTAAGCCAGTGAGTTACGGTAAGCTTCCCACATAATAGGGTAATAATCAGTTGCACCTATTCTATCATATTCAGCTACAGCCCTTCCTGATTGGCCTCTGGTATACTTCACATTGATAGAAGCTTTTCCTTTTTTCCCTTTTTT
>JAYTNJ010000163.1:0-11356 GCA_043748345.1 Saprospiraceae bacterium | reverse complement strand
CTAAATATATAACAACCAATGTCGATTAGTTGAAGCTCAATCGGTATGTCCTTCTATTTTAATAGAAGGATTTAGGATGAATAAAAACTAAAAATTCTGTCTAATAAAAACGACATTGATATAATCATTGTAAATAAACGTTGAAATTTGAGATTATGTGGACTTTTTCGACACTTTTATGTTTTTATTAGGATTAGATTTTACTATCATTGCAATATATAAATAACAGGACTCTTCGAAATAATGGACATATCTTATACTACGGTTAGCGGATTAAATGATTTGGAGCAGATACTCGGTTTGCAAAAACAAAATCTGAGACATACCCATAGTCCTGAAATCGAGGCAGAGCAGGGCTTTGTCACAGTACAACATGATTTGGATGTGCTTATTGATATGAATAATGCTGCAAATCACATTATAACCAAAGATGGCGATACAGTTGTAGGTTATGCATTAGCAATGACCAGATCTTTTAGGGATAAAATTCATATACTTGCACCGATGTTTGACTTGTTGGATAATCTTTATGTTGATGGGCAAAAAATAGGGGATGGAGATTACATTGTTATGGGTCAGATATGTATTCACAAAGATTATAGGGGCAAAGGTATATTTCAGGGTATGTACTTTAAGTATTTTGAGATATACAAGCCTTTGTATGGATTTGTGATAACAGAAATAGCTGCGAGAAATACCAGATCATTGCGCGCTCATCTCAATGTAGGTTTTAAAGAAATATACAGATATAATGAGCCAGAAATAGAAGAATGGGTTGTGGTAAGATTTTAATCCGTGAATCACTTTGAATATGATCTTAATCAATATTGTTTATTTTTGAATATTTTGATCTATTAATAATTTTATAAATATTACTTTTACATTTTATCTAATTAACAAAATAATGCCGCAAAATTTTAATTTTTCAGCAAACCCTGAACCTCATATAAAGCGAACAAAAGATATCATAAAAAAATATCCACAAATTAAAAATTTAATGGGGCGCAACCCAAAAACGTTTATGTACATAGTGGGCATCGTAGGTTTCCAGATATGTATTTCAATTCTAATCAAAGATCAGAGTTGGTGGGTGGTGCTTCTTACAGCTTATGCCATAGGCGCTTTTGCAAACCACGCTCTATTTACATTAATTCATGAGTGTACCCATAATCTGGTTTTCCGCAATCGGATTGCCAATATGTGGGCAGGAATTCTCTGTGATCTTCCTAATGTTTTTCCGAGCTCGATTCAATTTAGAAAATACCACTTGAAGCATCATGCTTTTCAAGGCCATTATGATATAGATGCTGATATACCCAGCGTATGGGAAGCTAAACTTATTGGAAACACATTTGTCGGGAAAGCTATTTGGTTACTCTTTTTCCCTATTTTTCAACTTACCCGTCCGCCAAGATTAAGAGAAATTGAGTTCGGTAGCTTGTGGGTGTGGATCGATCTTGCTGTTGTTTTGGCGTTTGATGTTGTGTTGATTTATTTTTTTGGCCTTATGCCTATTTTGTATCTTGCCACTTCATTTTTCTTTTCCGTTGGGCTTCACCCATTGGGAGGAAGATGGATTCAGGAGCATTATTTGCTGGATGGTGATCAGGAGACATATAGTTATTATGGCCCGTTAAACATATTAGCTTTTAATGTAGGTTACCACAACGAACATCATGATTTTTCTTATGTTCCTTGGAATAAACTGCCTGAAATAAGAAAGATAGCCCCTGAATTTTATGATACATTAACCTACCATAATTCATGGAGTAATTTGGTCTGGAAATTCCTAAGTGATAAGAATATTTCATTATTTTCAAGGACGATCAGAGATAATAGAGGAAATGTAGCAACCACACGTAGTAGTGAAAACGACTACCATGAACAGATTAAGGTAAAGGAATCTGCCTAAGATATTGTATATCAATATTTTGAATAAAAAATCGTTTAGTTAAGCGTCCATTATGAAGTCCTTGTCTTTTACATGAAGGTTTTGGGTATGGTCAAAAGTCTTGAAATTTGTCTTTACTAAACGATATACATTTTAGATTATAAAAATTTATGAAATCACCTTTATTTTTCGATCCTTTGATGGATTTAAAATTTTAGTCAAATGAAATTAGCTTATTTATTTTCACTTTGTGTGGCATTCAATGTATTTGGACAAAATAGTAGCACTGATATTAAGCTTAAAGAAAAAGCAATCAAGTTAGCACAAAAGTTTATTATAACTGATGGCCATGTTGATTTGCCTTTCAGACTTAAAATAGCAAATTTTAGATTGGAAAAGGAATATTTGGGCATTCCATATCAAACAAATACCGGAGACTTTGATTTTGTCAGGGCAAAAAAGGGTGGATTGGACGCCCCCTTTATGTCTATATACATTCCTGCCAGTACACAGTTAAACGGAGGGGCAATAGAGCTTGCAGATAGCCTCATCAATATGGTAAGATATATAGCGGACAATCAACCAGACTATTTCAGTATTGCCTTTAATCCAAAAGACGTAATAAAAGCTAAAAAAAAGGGTAAAATTTCACTGCCTATGGGGATGGAAAATGGTGCGCCTGTTGAAAACGATTTAACGCGCATTCCTTATTTCAGGAAAAGAGGAATCTCCTATATTACGCTGACACATTCAAAAGATAATAAGATTTGCGATTCTTCTTATGACACTACCCATACCTGGAAAGGATTAAGCCCTTATGGTTTCAAAGTATTGGATGAGATGCAAAAGTCTGGGATCATGGTAGATATATCTCACGTTTCAGATAGTACCTTTTATCAGACATTGAGATATGTTAAGGTTCCCGTCATAGCTTCTCATTCAAGTTGCAGGAAATTTACGCCGGGTTTTGAGAGAAATATGGATGACGATATGATTCGTCAAATGAAGTCCAACAATGGTGTGATTATGGTAAATTTTGGTTCTTCATTTCTGGATGGTAAGATTGATACTTATAACGATAGCCTTCGTAATTTGTATGTAACACAATTGGCAGCTAATGGCTTAAAAGATGGTTCTGATGAAGCAAAAGTATTTAAAGAAGAGTTTCAGAAAAATTACCCAAAATTATATTCAGATGTTGAAAAAGTGGCTGATCATATTGACCATATAGTTTCATTAGCTGGTATCGATCATGTAGGCTTCGGGTCAGACTACGATGGAGTAGGGGATTCTTTGCCTACAGGTTTAAAAGATGTCAGTGATTATCCAAATCTTCTGTTTGTACTACTAAAACGCGGATATAATGATAAGGAGATAGAAAAAATATGTAGTGGAAATTTGTTCAGGGTATGGAATAAAGTGTTGAAGAGCGCAAATATGTAGTTCAAAAAAAAAGAGACCGGTCTAATTCCCCTTGAACCGGTCTCGAGTAACAATTTGCTTAAGTATTCCTTAAATAAATCTGAACTTATTAGTATATTTCCAATACCATGCCAAAAAAAGTAAAAAGTAAGAATAGATTTGTAAAAATTAATATTAGTAAATGTATTAAAGTGTATTGATATTGATTACCAACATTTATTATAATTACTTAATATATATGTGTATTTTAAAAATATAAAGCTTGTTCTGCAAGTTTTTTGGTTATTTAAATTATATTAGTAATCGACTTGTATTTATCACTATATATTGCCGGTATGAAGTGTATCAATGATACTTTTACAAGCAACAAATATAATCTCTCGCCCTACAGAAGTAACGGGATTTTCTTCATCAGGCTGAAGGGTATCTTCTACTAGTGCTAAAAGATCTTCTTGTTCATAGTTACTAAAAAAGACATCTAAAATTTTTGAAAAACTTTTTGAAGAAGCACTATTAAATAATTCCCAGTTTACTTCTTCAGATTTTTCAATTTCTATACCTGAAAGAATTGGATTTTTGCCACATTGACTTTTAGCACTATTATATATTACCAATGTAAGATACTCCAGCACTGCAACTTCGTCTTTTGTTAGTAATGTGTGGTTTTCCTGATCAATAAATGCCATAAGGTCAGGCTGCTCAAATAAGATGATCTTTAAATCATTCAGATACGTTTCCTGGTTTTCATATTTTTCGATATATTGTTCAATCGTGTTTTCAGTGATGAAGACCATATTTTAGAATATTATAGATAAGTTGACACAAAAGTATATCATTTTGGGTTACATTTGTTCCATAATTTTGTTATTCCAATCAATTGTATTAATTTAAAATCAGCCTGAGATGTTTAGAACTGTCATTACCGGAACAGGATGTTTTATTCCGGATGAAATCAAAACCAACAAGGATTTTGGTATACATGAATTTTATGGTGATGACTCCTTGAGGATAACTGTTCCTTCGGAAGAGATTACAAGAAAATTTCAGGGTATCACCGGAATATCAGAAAGACGATATGCCTCTTCTGAGCATACAGCTTCTGATCTAGCTTATTTTGCATCTGAAAAAGCCATAATAGATTCTGGCATAGACAGAGAATCTTTAGATCAAATTATATTCGCACATAATTACGGAGATATTCCCAAACATCATACGCAGACTGATGCCGTTCCTTCTTTGGCTTCACGCCTGAAACAAAAATTGGGTATTGTAAACCCGTCCTGTATTGCATATGACATTCTTTTTGGGTGCCCTGGCTGGTTGCAGGGTGTTATTCATTCCGATGCTTTTTTTAAAGCGGGGGTGGCTAAAAAAATTTTGGTAGTGGGTGCTGAAACTTTATCCAGGGTCATTGACCCTTATGACCGTGACAGTATGATTTTCAGCGATGGTGCAGGAGCAACTGTTGTCGAATATAAAGAAACATCTTCAGACTCAGGCATATTATCTTGTGGTGTACAATCGCATTGCGTGAATGAGGCTGCATATATAAATTTTGGAAAATCATTTTTTCCTGGCTCAGACCCACGACTTAGATTTATTAAGATGAAGGGGCGAAAGGTTTATGAGTATGCTATTAAAAATGTACCGGTGGCTATGAAAGAATGTCTGATGAAAGCTGGGGTAGATATTTTGGATGTTAAAAAAATATTTATTCATCAGGCAAATGAAAAGATGGATGAAGGCATCATAAAGGTATTATATAGACTTTATGGGCATAATGAAATTCCTGAACATATTATGCCAATGAATATTCATACATATGGCAATAGCTCGGTAGCTACTATACCAACTTTATTTGACCAAGTGTTAAAGAATAATTTTCCGGATCACAATCTGAATCGCGGCGATATTGTTTTATTTGCTTCTGTTGGAGCGGGTATGAACATCAATGCGGTTTGTTATAGAATTTGAAAGATATATTTAATGGATTTTGGCCTAAAAACTATTCATTTATCTGCTATTTTTATCCCTTAGTAGAAAATCAATACGTTTATGAATTAAAATGTTGCTACTTTTGTTTTAGTAATTAAAAAGCATAAGTAAAATGACTAATTTTAAAGAGTTTAGGTTAGGAGGAGGAAGCGGTCCTTTTGGGTTTTTAGGTCCATTTTTGATACTGGCTATATTTTTTGCTGCATTATTTTTTCTTGCTAAAGGAATGTTCTGGCTTTTGTCATGGGTAGCACCTGTTTTATTGATCATCACCATTATTATAGATTACACTGTCGTCAAGGACTTTTTTGTTTATATTTGGAAACTGCTCAAAGAAAACCCTTTGATGGGAGTACTTGCAGTGCTTATGGTTATTTTTGCATATCCGTTTGTTGCAGGCTACTTATTTGTTAAGGCTTTAGGAAAAAAAACTATAAAGAAGGCGATGGATAATGCTCAAAAGGAACAAAGCACCTATACAGATTATGAGGAAGTACAGGATGAAGATGATTCTTTTTTGGAATTACCCCCACTTAAAAAGAAGTCCGAGCCGGAAAAGCAAGCTAAGTCAAGCGAATACGATGACATGTTCAAATAGCACAGTTTGAATTCTTTGATAATTGTAGCCACCGTTTTGGGTGTTGGATATGTTGTATTAATTGTTTCTATACAAAATTGCTGGTGGCGAAGAAAAGAATTTATTACACAAAAATCGCAAGAAAAAGCATCAGTCACAGTAATCATTGCTGCCAGAAATGAAGAAAATTTTATAAAACTGTGCGTATTAAGTATTCTGTCAAATGATTTTCCTGCAGATAAATTCGAAATCATTGTAATCGATGACGGTAGCAAGGATGATACTGTAAAAAATATTCAGAGCTTAAAATCAGAGCAACTCTCTGTTTGGCCGCTTCCTGAAGATATGACTGGTAAAAAGGCAGCAATTGAATATGGCATAACGAAAGCAAGGTTCCCCATTATTCTTTGTACGGATGCTGATTGTATTGTTGGCAAACATTGGATAGGGGCACATGCATCTTTTCATGCTACATTTTCTGATGTTTTAGTTACAGGTATTGTTTTGCCTGAAGATCAAAGTTCAATATTAAGTAGATTTCAATTTTTTGACTTTGCTGCTACTATGTTAATGACACATTTTGGAATCAATAATAAAATCTTTTTTCTTGCAAACGGCGCGAACATAAGCTACAGAAAAGAAACTTTTGAAAAGCTGGGCGGGTATAAAGGAAATGAGCATGTTGCTTCAGGTGATGATCTCTTTTTGATTCATAAAAAAGCTCATGATGCTCCTGATACAATACATTTTATAACATCACTAGATGGAGCTGTAAATACCAAATCAGAAGAATCCTGGAGTGATCTCGTGAGACAAAGAATCAGGTGGGCTTCAAAGTCAATGAAGACTGGAGATAACTATCTAAAAATAGTCCAGGGAAGTATTTGCTTATATTCTATTTTTACCTTGTTTTGTTTGATTCACTGTCTGGTATTTATCTCATGGTTCAGCTTGACGCCACTGTTGATCGTAGTATCTGTAAAATTGATAACAGATTTTTTCTTTTTAAAAAGTCTCAGTTGGATATTTATAAGAAAAAAGGCAATGAATGATTTTTTACCTTGTTTCCTAATATATTATTTACATATTGTTGGTTCCGGTTTAATAGCCATCATGCCTAAGGCATACTTATGGAAGGGAAGAAAAGTATCTTAGATAGGATTTTATTCTGTCTTAGCAATTAGTAATTAGTTGGTTGTGGTATTTCTTAGTTTTTTTAAGAAATAAATCAATTGAAACCTTTTTTTGATCGTCATAGGAATAACTGATGTTGTTTTTGAAATAATAATATAGATCCAGATTTTCACTACTCTCCTGCTCAATGATTTTATTCATACCCGACATACCAATTTTGAAAGATTGATTTAAATGATGTACAGTTTCGGCGGTAACACTTTTTCTGGCTACCCAGACCGCAAAAGTAAATGGAAGACCAGTAAGCTGCTTCCAAATATGTCCAAGGTCGTATTTATATTTGAAGGATAATTCCTTTTCAAAAACTTTATCGCCTATCATAAGGACCGCATCATCTGTGGATGGATTAAAATTAGTGACATCATCTGAAATGATATCTGGCTTCAGGTTAAAAACTTCATCAAGTATAAAAGCTGATAATAGTACAGATGTTCCGGAATGATTATCGGTAATTAATTTTTTACACCGCTCGATGGGCTGATTAGAAAAAATACATACAGTTCTTACTTCTCCGTCACATCCAATACAAAAATCAGTTATAATATCATAACCGTCTGTAAGATCGTACAGCGCCCCGGATGGTATTAATGCTATTTCGACTTTATGCTCAACAAAAAGCCTGGCACAATTAAAGGGAGTATCAGTTATTAGTTCAAAATCTTTCGAATACCCCCCATTTTTCAGACCAAACTCAAACGGCTTTGAGTTTAGATAAGATACCATTGCAATTCTTATTTTACTTTTAGCTTGTGACATGAAGAAAGATAATACTCAAAGGTAGGCAATTCATATAAAAAGCCGTAATATTCTATTTGAAAATGCAATTTAGAGTTTTATTATCGTATGTTTTCCTTTTAAAAATCCTATGTTATCTTTTATTGTCAGATAATACATTCCGGGATTCAAATGGCTAATGTCAATCTTACCATTTTCAACCATATTTATTGATACATTGCGACCGATGATATCTAATATTTTCACACTAAGTATATCTTCTGAGTTTAAATTAATGACATCTCTGGTCGGATTTGGAAATATACAAATTTTATTATTTGAATCTAAATCATCACTTGACGAAGTGCTTTGGCTTTGCAGAGTGAGTTGACCAGTGACATGCGTATCCCCTGAATTTGAACCATTAAGATTTACCGCCAAACCGGCATAATAAAAGCTGATAGCCCCTTTGTCCGAAGCAGGAGCTTTCCATGTTGCTGTAAATAATCCATTCTCTTTTGGAGAAGACTGCACAATATATTTACGCTCTTTTTGTTGTATTGTGAGGTTAAGTTGTTTTACTCTATCCCCAAATTGTGACCATGCTCCCTGATCTGTGTTGGTGGCAAGATCTAATGTCGAAAGCTGAAAACCAAAGGACTTTGGATTGTTTGTTGCGCTCACCTGCACTCTTAATGTGTAACTTTCTCCCGGCTTGTAAGTGGTCACGACGTTTTGGTTTTGATTTAAGATTTGCAAACTCACTGATGGCACATAATTGCTAGGACTGTCATGGCAAGTTCCACAGGAATTGTGGGAGGCTTCAGCAGGCGACCCCGTGACGCCTTGTGGTACACCGCTACTGTTGGACATTAAACTCCATGTACTAACTATGAAACATAGTCCGTATATCCCAAGTGATATAACCTTTGTATTTATTTTTTTATTTTTCATAATGTCTTGTCGTTTTAAATTAGTTCTTCTTCCCATTTACACGCCAATTCCGGGTTGACACCCAAAGTACCATCAAAATGAGAAATAATTTTTTTTAGGTCTTCTGAATAAACTCCTGAAGTATAAAATGGTTCGCTAAAATCTACTATTTTATTAGCAAAATCAAATTTTACTAGAATTATTGGTACATGTGCCTTATGTGCTATATAATAAAAGCCTGTTTTGAATTTTTTCACTCGTTTTCTGGTACCTTCAGGAGCAAGTGTAAATGCTAAGCGATCATATTTATTATAAAGATTCACCATTGAATCCACAAAATGGGTATTCTTACTCCTATCTACAGGGACGCCACCTAACCATCTAAACAACCAACCATATGGCCACCTAAAAAGTGAATCTTTTCCAACATAATTTACATTTATCGGCATTGAAAATTTAAGTAAGATACCTAGTGGAAAATCCCAATTTGATGTGTGTGGATAGACAGCATACACCTTTTTAGGGATTAGTTCAGGATCTGGCCCTGTCACCCTAAATCCCCACAAACGCATTAAAAGCCTACTGATCAACTTTAACATAAAAGGTATAATTTAGTGCTCAAGAAAAAGTATAATTTTAATGATTGTTCTTTAAAATATTTAGACTCAAGTATAAAGGAGTAAATTTAGTAGGAATAGGTTATTTTCTTATATATATTTGAGAATATTTTTTATTAAGTTTTGTATTGGGTTTGATTAATTTACATTTGATTTTTAATAGATTAAAGATATATATAATATATAAATTATTAATTATTTGAATTGAGTGATTTTATCAAAGTTAATTTGTTGTTAAATCATGCTACAACTTCATTTCTTTGAATAATTTTGTTGCTATGACAAAAAAAGCCATCTGGAGCATCTTCATTATCATGACCTTATCATTAATAGGGGTGGGAGTGATTCAGTTTTTCTGGATCAAAAGAGCTGTTGATCTGGATGAAAAAAATTTTAATGATAAAGTGATTTTAGCGCTTAATACTGTTAAAAAACATCTAGTCTCTGATGCTGAAGATGCAGTCGAAAAAAATTACTATGAAAAAAAACTGCTTGAACCCAAAAGTATACTTAACGAGATTATTCGTGAAGATTTGTCAAAGTCTACTTCTGCATTGAGTCAGCGGATCAAGGATATTGAATACAGGACTTCTATGTATGACCCGGACCAACTTCTTGAAAATATCAACATCGAAACATTGGATAAATATATCAGAATCGAACTCGAGTCAAAAGAAATTGACTTGCCGTATGAGTATGGGGTATATTCCAATCGGGACAAAGCATATTTTATTGAAAACGGCAATTACACGGCTACAATAGGAGACACAACAAAATCCAGTAATGTGGCAGCAATGAATCCGCTTTATAAAGCCGAATATAAAATTTCTCTTTTCGCCGACGAAATTATTGATCCAGGACATTTGAATCTTTATTTTCCTGGCAAAAACAGATTTTTATGGTCCAATGTGATTGGAATATTACTGAGTTCGGTAGTGTTTACATGCTTAATTCTATTCTGTTTTTCTTACACTGTTTGGGTAATTTTTCTTCAGAAGAAGGTTTCAGAAATGAAAACTGATTTTATTAATAATATGACACATGAGTTTAAAACACCTATTGCCACAATTTCTCTGGCATCTGATTCAATCCTGAGTCCTTCCGTACTTGATAATAAGGAAAAAATAATTCGTTTTATTAATATTATTAAGCAGGAAAATAGGAGGATGCTTGGTCAGGTAGAAAAAGTACTTCAAATGGGGCAGATCGAGAAACAGAATGTCGAACTTAAATTCAATCCTTTTGATCTTCATGAAATAATTCAAGACGCTGTTGTAAATGCCGAATTGAAAGTGCAGGCTAAAGGAGGAAATATTTCAACACAACTTTCTGCTTCTAAACATATCATAACAGGAGATATCACACATATCTCGAGTATAATAAATAATCTTTTGGACAATGCCGAAAAATATACACCTGAATGTCCCGAAATAATTATCAGTACAAAAGATGTAAGAGGTGGCATTGAATTTTCTGTTACTGATAACGGTATTGGGATGTCTAAGGATGCGCTTAATCACATTTTTGAAAAATTTTATAGAGTCCATACACGAAACCTTCACAATGTCAAAGGATTTGGGCTTGGGTTAAGTTATGTAAAAGCTATGGTGGAGGCACACCATGGGAAAGTCACGGTAAAGAGTGAACCAGGAAAAGGAAGTATTTTTACGGTATATTTACCAGAAAATCAAAATACAAAATAAATTGTTAAAAATTTAGTTATTATTACAATCGAAAAATAAATCAAATGCTAAACAAAATATTATTGGTTGAGGATGATCAGAACTTTGGTGATGTTTTAAGGTCTTATTTGGAAATGCATGATTATGAAGTTACCCTTGCCACAGACGGTGAGGCCGGCTTGGAAGCATTTAAAAAGGGTAGTTTTGACTTATGTATCTCAGATGTTATGATGCCTAAAAAGGATGGATTCACTATGGCAAAAGATATCAGATTATTTAATCGGGAGACGCCTATTATTTTTCTTACTGCCAAGACACTGAAAGAAGATGT
>JAYTNJ010000162.1:0-5970 GCA_043748345.1 Saprospiraceae bacterium | reverse complement strand
TATGGCAACGATATCCGCAATAAGCGATTGGTCATTGTAAATCCGGAAACAGGCGTTGTAAATATTGACTTTCCTATACAACCACAAGTAGACCAGCTTGGAGCATTATTCTCTGATTCATTCGGCAATCTGTATGGTTATGGGGCAGTGGGAACTGGTTCTCAGGATAAATTTGTGGCTATCAATAAAAAAACAGGGATTATTACTCAACTCGCACAAGGTCCACCATCTGTGGGTCAGGACGGTTGCTCGTGTCCCTACACTTTGGAATTACAAAAAACTGTAACCCCTGAGATAGCCCATCCTTGTACTGAAGTAATTTACTCTTTTATCGTCAGCAATGGGTCAGGTACCACCAGATCAAAAATTTCCTTATCTGACCCAATGCCGGGCGTTTTAACTATAAAATCGATCATCAGCAATCCTTATGGTGGAAAAGTAACCATTAGAAATAATATACTTACCATCGACGAAATGAATGTGAAAGTAGGAATTGATACCATAAAAGTTTTAGTCGAAGTTGCTTCCAATGCCCTGGGATTATATCGTAATCAGGCCCTGCTCTCAGGGCTGCCTTTATCATTAGGCAGTTTTACTTATTCGGACAATCCTGCCACACTCATAGAAGAAGACAGCACAGACCTATTAATAAAACCAATAGATCTTACCTTCATTAAAGAAGAATATCAAACATGCCCCGGCGGTGGAGTTCTTATTGATGCTACTTTACATGGACTTGACTACCTTTGGTCAGATGGAGATACGTCTTCAAAAAAATGGCTTCCATCGCCAGGAGATTACCAGCTAAAGGTAAGTTCTCTTTGCGAAAAAAAACTTCTTAATATCAAGGTAATAAATGATCAGATATCATTAAATATACCTGAAGAAGAGATAAATGTTGAATTGGGAGATGAAATTTTACTCCAAGCGGAATTTACCAATAGCAACGAAAAAACCAGATTTTTGTGGTCAGGGAAAAACAATCCTGACCCTGTTTGCCCTGAATGCATTTCAACATCTGTTCTACCTCACAATGATGGATATTACTCTATTACTATGAATGCAGGTAATGATTGTATTCTTAGAGATAGTGTTCAGATTCGGGTAATAAAAGACAGAACCTACTTTTCTCCCAATATCCTATCAGCGAATCAAGATAATAACAATGATAAATTTTACCTGAGCGGAAAAAATAAAGCTGTAAAAGGTTTATTTTTAAGAATTTATGACCGATGGGGCAATATAGTTTTTAATGGAGGCGAATTTGATCTGAATGATTCAAATTATGGATGGGATGGTTTGAAAAACGGAGCTCCCGTTATAAATGGAGTGTTTGTATGGCAAGCTGCTTTGGAGTATCTTGATGGATTTATTCAAAACATAACAGGAGATATTACTGTGATACAATGAAGATGTTATCTTTGCTTGAAAGTACACAGTTATGTCAGCAATTAAAGAAATAATTTTATTTAGTTTCATAGTATTTTTTTTATTTTCCTGTGCTAAAAAGAATAGTATTGCACCAAGTGAATTACGTGTTGCTC
This sequence comes from Saprospiraceae bacterium, assembly GCA_043748345.1. GTDB lineage: Bacteria > Bacteroidota > Bacteroidia > Chitinophagales > Saprospiraceae > OLB9. Next base: position 4,426 of record JAYTNJ010000162.1, on the reverse strand, counting down.
TTAACAAAGATATAGCTGAAACACTTTTCTCACTGCCTCTCAAGTGCTTACAGAAAGAATATCCTAACAAACTCAACCAATCGCTTACCGATGGTAGCGAAATCGGAACACCTTCATACCTGCATCCGTCATTTTATGGGTGCTATGACTGGCATTCTTCCGTTCATGGACATTGGATGATGGTGAGTCTTCTCAAAAGATTTCCTGACCTAACGCAGAAAGAAAAAATCAAAGGTATACTTGTTCAAAATCTTTCAAAACAAAATATTGTAAAAGAAATCGCTTATTTTAATCGAGTGGGAGAAAAGTCCTATGAGCGAACTTACGGATGGGCTTGGCTGCTAAAACTGCAACAGGAACTAAATACCTGGAATGATGCTGATGCCGGATTGTTGGCTGTAAATTTGAAGCCATTGACCGACCTGTTGGTAGCCAGATACATGGATTTTCTTCCCAGACTCAATTATCCTGTCAGATCAGGAGAACATCCAAATACAGCATTTGGGTTGGCTCTGGCTTATGACTATAGTAAATCTGCCGGGAATGATTCTTTAGTGCAGATGATCGCTAACAGAGCAAAAGACTTTTTTTATAATGATATTAATTGTCCGATGAACTGGGAGCCAAGCGGTTTTGACTTCCTTTCTCCATGCCTGCAGGAGGCTGATCTTATGGCAAGGGTACTTTCAGCAGATGACTTTAAGCGCTGGCTTGATCAATTTATGCCCGAGTTAAAAAATCCTGATTTTAGTTTGGCAAAGGCAGAAGTATCTGACAGGTCAGATGGCAAACTGGTACATCTGGACGGTGTAAATTTTTGCAGGGCATGGTCGCTATACAAAATAGCTAATGCAATTCCCGAATACGGTCACTTGATCAAAGTAGCTAATGATCACATCAATGCATCCCTGCCTAATATCGCAGATGGTGGTTATGAAGGTGAGCACTGGCTTGCATCTTTTGCAATTTATGCTTTGACATCTGGGGACTGATCAATATCATATAAGACAAAGAATGTTTTAGTTTTAGAATTCTTCCAAACTGTTTTTTTTGTATATTGAATCCATGTTATTAGGAACTCATAAAGAATAAAAATGAAATTAAATTTTTTAAAAAACACTGGTCCGGGTATCCTTATTACGGCTGCATTCATCGGCCCTGGTACCGTGACTGTCTGTCTTCTTTCGGGTAACCTGTTTGGATTTTCTTTGCTATGGGTCATGTTTTTTGCTATTTTGGCCACGATAGTACTGCAGGAAATGGCAGCAAGGCTTGGCTTGGTGACAGGCGCAGGACTGAGTGAGGCTATTAAGAGTGCTTTACATATTCCTTGGGTTCGGTATGCGGCTTTTACATTAATTTTCACTGGAATTCTTATCGGTAATGCTGCTTATGAAGCAGGAAATATTAGCGGCACACTCATAGGTATGAAAATGCTTTTTGACTTTTCACTACCAGATTTTGTTTTAAATCTATTTGTTTATATTCCAACTTTGATCTTGCTATATTTCGGTACATATAAAACCATTGAAAAGTTTTTTATTATAATCGTAGTACTGATGAGTTTGTCATTTATTGCAGCCGCTATGATTTCAAAACCTGATATAATAAAATTACTTTCAGGATTTTTGCCCATTTTTCCACAAAACAGTATTCTCACCATTGTTGGACTTGTCGGGACAACCGTAGTGCCTTACAATTTATTTCTTCATGCAGCTATGATTAATAATAAATGGAAAGGGGTTTCACACCTTCCCGCAGTTAAAAAAGATACGATTGTAGCAATCACCGTTGGCGGTATCATCTCGGCTTGTATCATCATAACGGGTGCTTCAACTATGGGTTTGGAAATAAAAGGAATTAATGAATTATCGGCTCCTTTTGACCAAATGTATGGTATCGCCGGCAGATATTTGTTTGGTTTTGGAATTTTTGCTGCAGGTTTTACTTCTACCATTACCGCACCACTTGCCGCATCCTTAGTCGCCAAAGGCCTATTTTCATGGGATGATAATAAAGACAAATGGAAAATCAGGACAGTTTGGATTGGAATCCTGACCATAGGTTTTGTTTTTGCATCATTAGGTTACAAGCCCATAGAAATCATAAAAATGGCTCAATTTGCCAACGGTTTGCTCCTGCCGTTCATAGCCGGCTTTCTGGTTTGGGTGGTCAACAGACGTGACGTTATGGGACAATATGTAAACACAACAAATCAAAACCTGATATCAATTATAGTCCTTCTCATTACTGTAGGCCTTGGGATGAAAGGTGTGGGATTGATCTGAAGACTGTCATAATGAAATACAGAAGACTAACTAATGAAGAACTTTATGCTTTAGAAAAAGAATTTATTAAATTTTTGATAATCAACGGAATCGATGCATCCGAATGGGTCAAAATTAAGGACAGTGACACTAAAAAAGCTGAAGAAATGCTCGATTTGTTCAGCGATGTGGTTTTTGAGGGCACTATCAATAAGGTGGTATATATCGAATATTATAATCAGGAAGGCCTCAAACTTTTCAAATGCGAGAAAGATAAAATCTACCTTTCAGGTATCTCAACCCAAAAATATTTCCCAAAAATCGAAGATATGTTAAGCCATCTTGCCATACATCCCGAAGAATTTAGCATTTACCATACTTCCAAACCATACAAACCAGATAAAAACACAGAAATTTTCCGCATGATTAATACAGGCGGTATGGTCACTGAAGGTATTTATTACAAAATGTTTTCTAAAACCTGATCGTTATGCCGGATCTGATTTCGCAGAATTTTTATTTGAACCCAGATGTTGTACATCTTGCCAGACAATTGCTTGGTAAAATCATTACCACAAAAATAAATGGACAAACTACATCAGGAGTCATAGTCGAAACAGAAGCCTATCGTGGGCCGGATGATCGTGGTTGTCATGCTTATGGAGGACGACTGACGGAGCGCACCAAAACTATGTACTGTGCAGGAGGTGCAGCTTATGTCTACATCTGCTATGGAATGCACCCTATGTTTAATGTAGTGAGTGGCCCGCAAGGTGATGCTCATGCCATTCTGATAAGAGGAATTAAACCCATAGAAGGAATTGAGATCATGACAACCCGTAGAAATCAGAAACAGCCTGGTCCTATCGTAGCAAATGGTCCAGGCAAACTAGCTATAGCATTGGGTATCACTAAGGGCATGGATGGTACTACTCTGTATCACGATCGAAGTCCGATTCAAATTTCAGAAGGTCCACAATATATCAATGATGACCAAATCGTCACAGGATTAAGAGTAGGCATGAGTGTTCATGTCGGGCCTTGTTCGTACAGACCCTGGAGATTTTATATCAGAGACAATAAGTGGGTCAGTAAGCCACTGAATGTAAGTTACAATTTTTAGTAAAAATGCAAAAATCTAATCGCCCCCTTTTCTAAAATGAATCTGAAATCCTACATTAATACCAAAAAATCCTTTATTCCCTTCAATTTTATTGTAGGCCCCGGCAATTTCCAATCCTATACTTTTATTCAAAAAAGCGGCATATCCTAATTTCGCTCCATAACCGGAAGCTGATTGTGGGCTATTATTTCCGGTGAATTTATTAAAAGAATAACTGGCTTGAGCAAAAAACTTTCCTCTTTCTGATTTTCCGATGTAATAGCGGCCAAACGGGCCAAACTGATAAAAGGAATTCCCACTAAATGAAGCAAAACCAGCATTCACTCCGCCGGCAAAGTTATTGGCAAAGAAATATCCGACATTGGGATTTATATTGATTAGGTTTTCATTATCACGCGATTCAAAATAGGCTGCTCCGCCAAGTAGCCAGGTAGTTTTTTCTGTTTGAGCACTCAAATTCTGCAAAGCAAAAATTAGGAAAAAACAAGCAAGGGCAAATAACTTTTTCATTAATTAAATTAAAATTACAAATGAATATCTTTAACTGTAGCTCCTGTGAATCCTTCAAAAAAATTGAGTATGTTTGTTTTATAAGTTACATATTTCTTAACGACAGATGATGTTAGCTGACAAAAGTAAATCATTTTTTATAATATCTAATCCTTGTGAAAAAATTAATTTGCAAAAAGTACCTAATACGGCGAAACTTTGACTCACATGCTTCATTGATTTTCATTATCTTTGCATTGATTTTTAAATACCGCTTCCTGCAAAAGCGTCAAAATCAACATGTATGAAATCCTTACACAACAGAGTCAATCGCATTGTACTCAAGGAGCGATTGCTTTCAGATACTACCCCAAGGGTTACGCTTTCATTTTATCAGTATTATCATCTGGGAAATCCAGGCTTATTCAGAGATCATTTTTATATTCTATTGTCGGAGATAGGTATTATGGGCCGAATCTATGTATCCTATGAAGGCATCAACGCCCAAATATCGGTACCGGAAGCGCGAATAGAAGATCTTAAAAAT
>JAYTNJ010000161.1:0-40454 GCA_043748345.1 Saprospiraceae bacterium | reverse complement strand
CTTATTCGGCTTAAAAAATACTTGGCTTCAATGTTTGCTGAATAAAAAAGCATTAAATAACACCTATCCTTTTTCCTACTTTTGAAAAAGCTTCAACAGCTTTCAATATTTGTTCTTTATCATGACCGGCACTTATTTGTACTCTTATTCTAGCTTTGTCTTTTGGGACTACAGGAAAAAAGAATCCTATTACATAGATACCTTCATTTAACAATTCTGAAGCAAATTTTTGAGCTAAGTGAGCATCATAAAGCATTACCGGAGTAATAGGGTGCGTTCCTTTTATGATATCAAAGCCTGCTATTCCCATTTCTTTTCTGAATATTTGTGTGTTCGTCTCAAGTTTGTCTCTTAGTTCAGTACTTCTACAGAGAATGTCAAGCACCGCTATTGAAGCACCAACGATTGGAGGTGCAAGAGTATTTGAAAAGAGATATGGCCTCGATTTTTGCCTTAATAATTCGATTATTTCTTTTTTTGCTGCCGTAAAGCCGCCTGAAGCTCCACCAAGAGCTTTTCCGAATGTTCCTGTAATAATATCTACCCTGCCGAATGCATTATTATGCTCTGCAGAACCTCGACCAGTTTGACCAACAAATCCTGTAGCATGACAATCATCAACCATCACCATAGCACTGTATTTTTCAGCAAGATCACAGATTTTATCAATCTGAGCAATGATTCCATCCATAGAAAATACCCCATCAGTAGCTATTAGAATCCGCCTGACACCTTCATTTCTGGCTTCAATCAATTTTGATTCTAAAGCACTCATATCATTGTTTTCGTACCGGAACCTTTTTGCTTTGCATAATCTGATGCCGTCTATGATGGAAGCATGATTCAGCATATCTGAAATAATAGCGTCTGTTTCGTTTAGCAATGGTTCAAAAAGTCCGCCATTTGCATCAAATGCCGCTGCATACAAAATAGCATCTTCCTGACCTACAAAGTGAGATATTTTTTGTTCAAGTTCCTTGTGAATATCCTGTGTTCCACAGATAAATCTAACTGATGACATGCCAAAACCATGGGAATCAATAGCAGCTTTCCCCGCTTTAATGACATCAGGATGGGATGAAAGCCCCAGATAGTTATTGGCACAAAAATTTAGTACTTCTGCACCAGCAGATGTTTTTATTATGGCACTTTGAGGAGTAGTAATTATCCTCTCATTTTTGAAAAGTCCCGATTGCCTTAATTCATCGAGTTCGAGAGATATTTCATTAATTATCGTATTTCTGTCTGATGTCATTTATAAACTATTTAATCATTAAATTATGTGTTTGAGGTGCTTGAGCATATCCATCGTCATAGAACTCAAATCAAAATCCGGCTTCCAGTTCCAATCTTTTCTGGCTAGACTATCATCAATTGACTCAGACCAACTGGAAGCTATTTCTTGCCTGAAGTCAGGCTTGTAACTTATATTAAATGCCGGTATGTGTTTTTGTATCTCAATGGCTATTTCAGATGGTGTAAAACTCATTGCAGCAAGATTATATCCATATCTGATGGAAATTTTATCATTCGGCGCAGTCATAAGATCAATAGTAGCTTTGATGGCATCATCCATGTACATCATTGGTAGCCGGGTATCAGCTTTCAAAAAACATTCATAATGACCTTGTTTCAGAGCCGCATGGAAAATTTCTACAGCATAGTCTGTGGTACCTCCGGCCGGTAGAGATTGCCAACCTATAATACCTGGATATCTTATAGATCTGACATCGAGACCAAATTTCTCATTATAATAACTACACCACAATTCCCCTGTGGCTTTACTCATTCCATAAACTGTGGAAGGTACTAACGGGACATCCTGATTAGTATTTATTCTGGGTGTGGTCCTACCGAATACAGCTATTGTGCTCGGGAAAAAAACCTTATCCATTTCTCTTTCCTTAGCCAATTCAAGAATGGAAAGTAAACCATTCAGATTCACATTCCAGGTTTTTAAAGGGTTCCATTCTCCATTAGCAGAAAGTATGGCTGCCAGATGATAAATTTGTGTTATTTTATGGTCATATACTATTTCTTTTAATCTTTGATAGTTAAGTATGTCAAGAAATTCAAAGGGCTCAATGGTCAACGAAAGTTTTGTTATGTCAGTCGTGACAATTGCATTGGTGCCATAAATTTTTCTCAATTCTTCGGCCAGAACACGACCAATTTGGCCGTTGGCTCCAGTTATTAATATTTTTGTTTCACGCATAAAAGAAAATAATAATTTTATATCCCAAAAGTAAATGGTTTTTTAGTAATAATTTTAATTTTTTAATAAAATTGATATGACCAAACTGTTCCCCTTAAAAAATTAATATTATATTCAGTATTTGTCTTTTTGAATTTCAGTCATGAAATATACATTATCTTAATTTATACCTTTGTGCCCTAAAGTAAAAAATGATTATTGTGGAGGAAAAATATGAAGTGGTGTATAGTTTGTATAAGGCAGAAGGTATTGACGTATTCCTGCCCACAGCCTATATTTGTAACTTGGATCGGAACAATCGTCCTGCATATATACAGGCATTGGCTCTCCCAGAAAATATTGGAAGCTATGGTATAATGTATAAAGATACCATACATGAGTCATTGATAGAGTTGGTTAATGAACTAAGGCTGTCTGAACTGGAAAAATCATTCAATAAAAACAAAAATAAACCTGAAAAATTAATATCCCTTTTTGCTGACCTTAAAGTGCAAAAGGTGATACAGGGATTCATAGACAAACGAATGATTAAATTTCTAGAACTGGTCAGAGATAATAATTACTTAATTTGTCATAATCTTTCAAGAGGTACGAAGGCTAATGATCTTTTACTTGGTTTTTATTCTGAACAGATTCGACCTCTTCTTTTATTCAGCAAGACGCAAACCGGTATTCGTTATTATTTAAAGCTCAAAATAGGGGAGAAGTTGATCAGGCCGATGCAACATGAGGTTCTACTTTTAACCAATTCGCCGGGTATAATTTGCTTGGATAAAATTATTATGTGGCTTAATGATATCAATTCATCCAAACTAAAACCTTTTTTGACAGATGAATCTGTTTTTATCCCGGCTAAACTTGTGAAAAGTTTTTTTACTCAGTTCATAATAGACGTGATGGGTAAAGTCGATATTGAGTCAGAAGGTTTTGAAATTAAAAAATCATCCACAATCACAGGTCAGACTCTCATCTTCATCTTTGACATTTTTGAAAATAAATGGGTCATAGACATAAGATTTGAATACGACGGATTTTCGTTCATGGCCAGTGATAGTAACCGACGAAAAACCAAAATAAATTTTGACAATGAAGATCAGATTATAGTTTCAGAATGTAATCGTAATCATGCAGGTGAAGAAGCTATTTGCAGCGTAATAAAAAATATTGGTTTCAAAAAAATGTATAACAATCGATTCTGGTATGACGAACAAAAGTTTTCAGTGCTTGAGACTATAGCCGAACACATTGAAAGTCTAAAAGTAGTTTTTGAAATTCAATATCCTGAGTCAGATGGAAAATTGATATCTCTCTTGCCTTTAAAAATTTTACCTGATTTTGTACTGATTAATGATTGGTTTGATTTACATGGGATTGTGAAGATTGGAGACAATTCTTATCCTATCAGGCTGCTTTTCAACAATATTAGAAAAGAAGATCCTTATTTAAAACTAAAAGATGGAACTTTTGCCCTCATTCCTGAAGAGATAATGACAAAATATTCACACATAGTCAAATTTGGTCTTGAGGTGAATGAACAATGGCGGCTGTCTAAAGTACATTTTACGATTCTGGAAAGCACCATTTCTAATGTCAAAAACACACCACCATTTTTGATTACTGAAGATGATTTTGATTACCAAACACCAATATCACTTTTAGCTGAGTTGAGGCCTTACCAAATACAAGGTGTAAAGTGGCTAATAAATCACCGAAAAAACAATATGGGAGCTTGTCTTTCTGATGACATGGGTTTGGGCAAGACCCTTCAGACCATCGCTGCTTTGCTGGATGCAAAAGCTAACAAGAAATACAATGAAGAGAAGAAAATACCTTTTCAGATGGACCTTTTCGGCGAATTGCAAACGACTGGACGGAACGCACTGGGAGCATTAATTATATTGCCCGCCTCTTTAGTTTTTAATTGGTACAGTGAAATTAGAAAATATGCACCTTCGTTGCAAGTGGTACAGTATACAGGTATCAAAAGAAAAAGACTGGAAAGTACTTTATTTGCTTTTGATGTGATTCTGACTACTTATCAAACTTTAGTAGTAGATGCCCATATATTGAAGCCTATCCATTTTCATTATATTGTATTGGATGAAAGTCAGCAAATCAGAAATAAAAACTCAAAGACATTTAACGCCGTACATCAACTCCAGGCAGATCATAGATTATCTCTCAGCGGAACACCAATTGAAAACTCTTTAGCTGATTTATGGGCACAAATGGAATTTATCAATCCATCAATTTTAGGAAGTTTTTCGTTTTTTAAAGAACATTTTCAGATTCCAATAGAAAAATATAATGACGAAAAAGCTATTGGTGAACTTAAGATACTAGTAGGTCCTTTTATCTTGCGGCGCACCAAAGATCAAGTTGCCAAAGACCTTCCGGACCTGATAGAAAATATACATTACACAGAGATGAGTGATCTTCAGGCCAAATATTATGAAAAAGAAAAATCTGCTGCAAGAAACCATATTGCGGGTTTGGATAAAAACAATAAAGAGTTTAGATTTCATATACTATCGAGCCTGATGAAACTGCGTCAAATAGCTAATCATCCTGCCATTGTCAAACCGGATTTTAAAGAAGAATCGGGAAAATTTGAAGATGTCAAAGACAATATCCTTACTATCACCAAAGCTGGAAATAAAGTATTAGTATTCTCATTTTTTCTTTCACATTTGAACTTGTATGCAGACTGGATGCAAGGACAAGGCATTGATTACTTGATGCTGACTGGGAAGATTCCGGCTTCTGAGAAGGAAAAAGCAGTAAATTCGTTTCAGAATGACAATAAAAAATTAGTTTTTTTGCTTTCAATTAAGGCAGGAGGAACAGGTCTTAACCTTACGGCCGCTGACTATGTGATTATCCTTGATCCTTGGTGGAATCCGTTTGTTGAAAAGCAGGCAGTTGCCAGAGCGCACAGGATAGGTAGACAAAAAAATGTCATCGTTACAAGATTCATCTCAAAGGATACTATTGAAGAAAAGATTCTACGCCTTCAGGACAAAAAAAAGATATTGTCAGATAATATCATTGAAGAAAATGATTGGTCAGCTCTAGCTGACGATGAATTGATAGATTTGCTTGACTGAAATTGATTGTTTTAGTTTTATTTATTCTGTAATATTGAATAAAGTATTAGTTTTACGGCTCTTTTTTAATGTTAATATTTTTTAAAATGACTTTAAGACCATTATTTATATTCTTGATTACTATTTCAGGATTTTTTTGTTTATCCTGTAAAAAGCCTTCTGCTGGAGAAACCAAAGTATCAGTTTCTTCAGACAGTAGTTCTTCATATAAAATTGTTTATATCAACATTGATACTTTATTGAGTAGATATAACTTGTACGTAGATAAAAAAACTGATCTGGAAGCTCAGTCAAAAGTCGCGGAAAAATCATTGGCGGGTAAATTGGAAGCATTTAGGAGAAGAGCGGCTACCTTTCAACAGGAAATTGCTGAGATTCAACAAAAAGCCAACACAATAGCGCCTGTGGAATTAAAAAGAATTGAAGAGAGATACGGACGCCAACAGCAGGATTTGTTAAGAGAAGAAGAATCTTTGATGAAGCAAAGAGATAATGCTGCCATGGATCTTGATAAGCAACTTCAAATTACACAAAAGGATTTACAAAGTAAAATTGACGACTTTCTGTCTAAAGTTGCGGAAGAAAAAGGCTATGACCTGGTGCTGATGAAAGGATCTACAGGAAGTGTTATGTACGGACGCAAAACTATAGACATAACAGAAGATACGGTAAAGAGACTCAATGATGAATATGCTGCGTCCAAAACTGTACCTGAAAAAAAATAAAATTGATTACATTATTACATGAATCAATAACTTTAAGTAAAATTCCAGCGGATGTTTTGTATAGAAAATCGGAAGCTGTAAAAAGTTAAAACTTTTAGCTTCCAAGAGCATCCGTTAAATATCTTCTGATTTCTAAGGAAGATGGTCTTGGAGCATTTGAATTAATAATATTTCCGTCCTTTCCGATAATAATAAAGCGTGGAATACCACTTATAAGATAGTCTGAAACCACTGTTGAACTCCATGCATTATTTGCAAAAAGTTGTACCCCTTTCATTTTTTTATCACTCACCATATTTCGCCAGGCATTATTATCCTGATCAATTGATATACTCAAAAACATAAAGTCCTTTGTTTTCATCTCGTTTTGAAGTCTTTCTAAATAAGGCAATTCCTTTAAACATGGGCCACACCAGGTTGCCCATACATCTATATAAACTACTTTACCTTTAAAACTCTCCAAGGTTACTTGTTTGCCTGATATTGAAGAATAAGAAAAGCCGGGCGCTGGCCTGCCTTTCAATAAATGTGACCATCTATTGAAATTATTGTTTACTTCATTTTTATATTCACTATTGGTTTGTACCTGATTGTATTGACTCATCAGCATCGAAGCATCATTGACTGAAGCATCCATCGTTTGGGTTAAGAGTTGATAGTACAAAAAATCTTTTACTCTTTGATTTTGGAAAGACTTTCCAATAATATCAAACTTCTTAACTGCCGATGGAATGTTAACTACCGACGTATCATTATTGGTTTTAAATTCCAGATACAACATAAGAAAGTTTTTATAAGATGGAATCATTAAACTTTCTTCAGAATCAGTTTCAATATTTTGTAAAAAGCTGTCATATGTGTCAGAGAGCACAAAAGTACTATCAGGATGTAGATATGTGAAGTATGCCGGATAATTCATTTTTACCATGGCTTCTTCATAAGCAATTTCATTAGCAAGCATTTCTGCAAATACTGCATCAAAAGGCCCATTTTTTTTCTGGTATTCCTGTTGGTGTGTATTTAACTTTGTTGTACGGGATTCTACTGCACTTATGAAGTCTTCTTCTTTTTGTGTAAAAAATGATTGGAAATCCTGGGGTTGGGTTTCGGTTTTTAGATTCTCAAAACTGATCAGATAATTGTTTTCGTTTGCATGATCACCAGTAAATTTTGTGCCGCTTGATAAAGTCCTGTAGTCTCCGGTTATATTGATTCTGTCACCCGGTACGACAAAAAGATTTATTGATTGATATTCAAATGATAATTTGTATATTCCTGCTCTCACAAGGTCAGTGGCTATTCTGAATTTACCTTGCTGATCTAAAGGGCTTTTCACTTCCTGTTCCCCCTGAAGAATTATTACCGGGGACTCAGCTGATGTTATATGACCTTCTATTATGGTAGAGGTGGGTTTAAATACAGTTTGCTTTTCATTGCAGGAAAAACAAAAAGATACAAAAATAAAAAAGGTAGAAACCTGAAATAATAATTTCGACATCACACAATTTGAAAGTTTAAAGTTCAAATTTAGTCTAATAATTGTATAAAGTAATACAGCTAATTACTTCACCTGAGAATCATTAATCAAAATTAACAAAGTTTAACACCAATGTTAGTATTAAGATAATAGTAGAATGTTTACTTCATTGTTGGTAAGAAGTGGAAAAAGATAAACATTTTAATGGTTTATTAACCTCAAGTATTTGCACAAACGTTTTCTGAATAATAATTGTGCATAATATCTTTTCAAATAAGGAATATATTATTTGAGCATTGTAAGGGCCACTAATCCTGCAGTTTCGGTTCGTAGTCTTGACTCACCCAAAGAAACAATTGTAAATCCATTAGTAGAAGCATAGGCTGCTTCATCTTCTGTAAAATCGCCTTCCGGTCCAATGATAACAATATTATTCTTTTGAGCGTCTCTAACATTCTTTAGTAAGACAGGTTCATTTTCACACCATGCAAAATATTTACCTTGATATTTTTCACATTTTTCCATTAGTTCTGAAAAGGAGCTTACAATGTTGAATGTCGGAAGATAAAAATTCATGGATTGTTTCATAGCTGACACTATAATTTTTTTGAGCCTTTCTTTATTTACTGTTTTTTTTTCTGTTCGGGCAGAGGAAAAAATATACAATTCAGAAATTCCTATTTCTACTGCTTTTTCGACGAACCATTCGAGCCTTACAGGGTTTTTAAGAGGGCTGATAGCGATAGAAGTCAAAAAGTTTGATTTCGATTTTTCTTCTTTAGTTTCAATAAGGCAGATTGTTTCTTCCCTATTGATTTTTTCTATAATACATGAATATAAGTGCCCATTCCCGTCAGTGATTTTAATAATCGCTCCTGCCTGATTTCTTAATACTTTGGAACAATGTATATGTTCATCCGTCTTCAAATAGATATAATTACCTAAGATATCTGTAGAATAAAAAACAATCATTCATCCAATTTTTCCCATAAAGCTATGGATTTAACATCGATGTATGCAAGCATTATATAATAAACATCTAAATTTGTACTTCATTTAGCAAACATTATCCGAATAATGTTCGTTATTGACTTTTGATTGTTTAATTTTTTAAAATAATATTCCAAAAATGGATAAAGTCAGTTTAGCACTTCAACTTATATTGAGTCTTTCAATTCTAGTCGTATTACATGAGTTTGGACACTACCTACCCGCAAAATATTTTAAAACACGGGTAGAAAAGTTTTATCTCTTTTTTGATCCATATTTTTCATTGTTCAAAAAGCAGATCGGAGAGACAGAATGGGGAATTGGCTGGATTCCTTTTGGGGGATACGTCAAAATATCAGGAATGATAGACGAAAGTATGGACAAAGAGCAAATGAAACAGCCAGCACAACCATGGGAGTTCAGATCAAAAAAAGCATGGCAACGACTTATTATCATGGTAGGTGGCGTAACTGTTAACTTTATACTGGGAATTCTTATTTTTTCCTGTATGATTTTTTATTGGGGAGAATCTTATCTTAAATTAGAAGATGCAAAATTCGGTATGGCTGTCGATTCTTTAGGTATGGAAATGGGTCTCAAAGATGGGGATAAAGTCATTTCTGCAGGAGGTGTAAAAATGACTAAATTTAGTGCAGGGTCAGTTACTAAAGAGATTGTAATAAACCAGGCCAAAGAAATTGTGGTAATACGTGACGGACAAGAAGTGACTTTAACAGTTCCGGATCAAATTGTATCAAAATTGACAAAATATGAAAATAAAGGTAAAACCCTTTTTTATGCGCGAACTGATATGAACATCATGGATGTGAGTCCGGATGGACCTGCCGCAAAAGCTGGATTGACCCCGGATATGAATGTTCTTTCTGTAAATGGTATTCCGGTCAATTATCAGCATGAATTCAGAATGGCACTTCAAAAAAATAAAGCAAAAACAACGGATTTTTCTATAGTAACAGCAACGAAAGATACGATTATAAAACAAATCGCAATAACTGACGATGGGAAGATAGGAATAGCCATGAAGCAATTGCCTTTTTCAACCGAAAAATTTGGGTTATTTACATCTTTTAATAAAGGTTCTTCAATGGCCGTTAATTTTCTGGGAGATCAGCTTAAGGCATTTGGGCAAATCTTCAGCGGTAAGATTAAAGCAAAAGATTCATTAGGTAGTGTATTTTCAATTGCTACGATGTTTGATAGTGGATGGGATTGGAGAGTTTTCTGGAATATTACCGCTAGCCTATCTATATTACTCGCGTTTTTTAATCTCCTACCAATACCAGCACTTGATGGCGGGTATGTTATGTTTCTTTTATGGGAAGTTTTGACCGGAAAGGTGCCAGGTGACAAATTTATGGAAGTAGTAAATTATATTGGATTTTTCCTTTTGATTGGCCTAATGATTTTTGCTCTTGGTTTGGATATTTCCAGATTATTCTAATCTATAAAACTTTGAATTTTAAATATTTTATTTTGCTTGATATTCCGGTAAGTTTCCGGCCTGACAAGCTGTTGCTGAAAAAGAACTTTTACAGGCTGAGTCGCTCATTGCACCCTGATTACTTTACAAACGAACCCATAGAAGTCCAACAGCAAAAGATGAAGGAGTCCAGTGAACTCAATGCGGCCTATAAAACATTAATGGATGAAGGACTTAGAATAAAATATTTATTGGAGGGCTATGGCTTATTTAATAATGATGAAAATATTGCCCTTGATGTAGAGTTTCTCACGGAAATGATGGATATCAATGAAATCATTTTTGAATTGCAAGGGCAATTTGATCAACAACAATATGAGGCAGTACTCAAGGAAATAGGAGATAAGCAGTCTCATTTAGATAACCAACTTTCAGCATGTTTTGCTGAATTTGATACAAGTAATAATGCTAAAGTAGTATTGGCCGACATACGGGATATTTATTTAAAATCAAGATATCTTTTGCGCATTCATGAAAATATATCTACATTTGCGCCGCATTCAGACGACTTCAATTTATGAGTGCTTTTTTAATTTTCTTTTTGCCGAAGTGGTGGAATTGGTAGACACGCTGGACTCAAAATCCAGTGCTAGCAATAGTGTGCGGGTTCGAGTCCCGCCTTCGGTACGATAAGTTTGATTTTGCCCTGGTTTGAATTGAAATCAGGGCTTTTTTTTTGAGGGGCGGTATTATAAACCTGCCGCCAAAATTAGAGAGTTATCATCGAGCCCTTCATTGGTTATCTGCAGACTGAGTCAAGGTATCAATATTTAAAAATTAAATGAATATCGATACATAAAACTACGTCAGGCTTTACTGTTGGGTTAAAACTATAATGAAAAGGAGTAATATGATTAATGAACTTTGCCTTTTCTTTAATTTTAATATGTTTGTTTTTTCTTCTCACTACAGACTACTCCAAGTATTACTCCATGTTGTCGCTAATACAGAAAAAATTGCGAGTAATATTTATCGCTGCACAGTAAATACATATTATTAAATTTTATTATATGTAATTTATTTAACTTTTTGAGAATATTTTTCAGGGAATCCACCCATTTTAATAAATTTTAATATAAACTATATATTATCAATAATAAATATATGTACATTTGTTTTAATATGTAATTTTTACAAATATTTTAACGTAAAATTCTCAACCGATGAAAACAAAATTGTACAATAATAGAATTGCTTTGACGGTACTACTAGTTATTATTTCTCACTTTTTCGCTTTTTGTAAAAATAGAGCAGAAGTTTGGCCATTCAGCATCAATTGCCCACCAAATGTAACAGTCAGCTGCCATGATGAGATATGGAATCTAGCCATTTATGGTAATGCAACTTATTCAAATGGACACTATTCATACTCGGCAGGTGCACCCACTGTAAAATATTATCTAAATAGCTGTAACTCTGGCTACATCACAAGAACCTGGCTGGTAGAAGATAACTCATGGCAATGGCATTCATGTACACAGACTATTTATGTTTCTTCAGGGGGTACAGGTGTACCCAACATCGTATGGCCCGAAGATGTTGAATTGTCCGGCTGCAATCCGGAAACCAGCCCTAACAAACTAAAATACCCCTATAACTATCCTACATGGGATTACAGTGAATGTGGGATGTTGGGAAAGTCTTATAGTGATATGCTTTTTACGGTAAACAATCAATGTAAAAAATTAATGAGAACATGGAAGGATATGGATTGGTGCAAGTACAGCAATACCACGGGATATGCCGTGTATTCTAAAGTGCAATTTATTTATATCATAAACAATACACCTCCAGTGGTCAATTGTCCTATAGAAATCGTAGTAGATGCCAGCAATTGCCAGAATGTATTTGTAAATGCACCCCCTGTCACTGTTGATCAGGTAACCTGTGGAGGTTTTTTCGAAGTTATCAATAATTCTCCTTACGCATTATCAAAAGGAAATAATTTATCCGGTACATATCCCATCGGCACAACAAAAGTAATATCTACGGTAAAGTATGCCTGTGGCCAAATAAAAACCTGCACCACAAACATCATAGTGAGAAATGCTGCCAAACCAGTTCCTTATTGCCATGGACAACTTATAACAGCATTAATGGGAGTTGATACTGATAAGGATGGAAAAACTGATAACGGTATGGTGGAAGTATGGGCAAAAGACCTAAATACAGGAAGTTACTCAACTTGTGGAAATCTACCATTAAAGTATTCATTTTCAAAAAATGTCAGTGACACGTATAAGGTATTTACATGTGATCAAATCGGCAAAAATATGATCGATGTTTGGGTCACCGATAGCAAAGGGGGACAAAATTTTTGCACTACAGAAATTATCATTCAAAATAATGCCGCAAACATCCCTAATTGTAATCTTAAATCTGTGGAGCCTATACAACCTGTGTATTCTGTCAAAGGTAACATTAACACACTTACCGATTATCCCATTATAAATGCCCATGTAAAACTGCAGTATAAAGAACCTGTGGTCGCTTACCGAATCACCTATGATACCATAGAGACTATATTACTTGACTCATTTATCAATATGTCAGGCTATAAACTTTACAGATTCACATCCAGTAAAAAAATTACAGAAAAAAGAGATTCAACAATAAGTTTTTTATCAATAGATACCAAAACAGCTGAAGGTGGAAAGTATCTGTTTGACAGTAATAGCATATTAAATAAACCAGTTGTAATCACTGCTGCTTACAGTGATAGTTTTCCGAAAAACATTGATTCAAAGGATATTGAACTTTTATCAAAGTTTTTGAAGGGTGAATTGGTTTTCAATAGCTACCATCAGTATCTGGCTTCTGATATCAATGAGGACGGCATTATCGATACAATAGATCAAAAAATTCTTACATCTTTTGTATCTAGGCAGATTGACACATTTCCAGGAAAAAATCAGTGGTATCTTTTAGACGCTAAAGCCACTTTTGAAAAACCTGAAGACATTTTGAAAGGCCCCTTGCCATTCAAAGTTGAACTTGATTCCATACATAAGATCAACCCTGTAGTTAATTTCATTGCAATAAAGAAAGGCAATATATCCATCGATCAGGGATCTATCCTAGAGAAGGTTTCAGACTTAAGAAGGAAAATTAGTTCAGGTCTGGATGTAGATGCGGTGCCGAATCCTTTTAGTGGGCAATTGACATTTATGATTTCATCCGTTACTGAAGAAAATGGTAATATTATTATTTTTAACAGTAATGGTCAGGACGTATTCAGGGATAATCTGAAACTCGTTAAGGGAAAACAAAATATCGATATGAATCTTTCGCATTTACCATCAGGTATATTTGTATATCGAATTAGTGCGGGAAACAATATTATTTCTGGAAAATTATCCCATCTAAAATGATGTATTTATATTTGTAAGTTAGAGTTTGACTAGACATAGGTGTTCCAGTGAATGCTAATATATTTTATTTTAAACAAGACGCCTGAAAGATGCTGCCACACTGGCAGCATTCGAGAAATAAAGAATCGCTCCAAAAAGAAGAAATAAAACAAAACTTTGAAAAGCGTCCTGTAAATATGGCCTGAAAATATGTCTAAAAATAAACGGTTTGATTAAATAAATTTCGTCATTCGTAGATAAATAGTTAAATTTTAGACAACTCTTAATGGACGACTTAATAAATGAATAACGTGAAGTGATAGCATTATTTTTTGCTCAATTACGACTTTTAAAATGAAAAACAACTTTCATGATAACGCATAAGAAAACTTCTTTGCTATATTGGTAAAACATTTTAAATCTTAATCCGGAAATAGTTTCAGCGTATTGTGAGAAGGAACAAATTATAAAATTTTAAACAATTTTCATCGTTTTTATATTAGTAACTATATTTTTGCACCTACAATGGTAACATCGACCCTATGCAATTTTTATATCCTTCTTTTCTTTGGGCCTTAAGCGCACTTTCCATCCCTATCATCATTCACTTGTTTTATTTTCGAAGATTCAAAAAAGTTTATTTTACTAATGTAAAGTTCTTAAAAGAAATAAAAGAAGAAACATCAAACAGAAATAAATTAAAAAATTTATTAGTTTTACTTAGTCGATGTCTAGCAGTGGCTTCTTTGGTTTTTGCTTTTGCTCAGCCTTTTATACCTTTCAGTCAGTCTATCAAGTCAGGCATGAATTCAATTTCCGTATTTATAGATAATTCATACTCAATGACATCTTCAAGGCAAGATATACCCTTGATCGATTACGCCAAAGAAAAAGCAAGGTCAATCGTCAATTCTTATAGCGAAGAAGATAGATTTCAGATTTTAACACATGATTTGGAAGGCAGACACCAAAGACTGATTAGCCGAGAGGACGCATTGAGTTATATTGATGACATTGCTGTTACTCCATCAGTGCAGAATATGGATGTAATATTAAATCGGCAGAGACAATTACTTGAAGGAAATGATGGAAACAAAATATCCTATATTGTTTCAGACTTTCAGAAGGCTATCTCTAATTTACAGGCATATAAAGATACATTAATGGAAATAAATATGGTACCTGTTCAATCGTTGCGTCAAAAAAATATATCCGTGGATAGTGCGTGGTTTGATGGCCCGATACCATTTCTAAATCAAAATAATAAACTAGTAATCAGGGTCAGGAACAATAGCCCGGAAGATGCAGAACAAATTAAAATTAGCTTTAAAAACGATGGCCAGGAAAAACCAGTCAGCATTAGGGACATCCCTGCCAATAATTTTATCACTGATACTATTAACTTCAGTATAAATAAACCAGGGTGGCATCAGGGCGTAATTCAAGTAACAGATTACCCTTTGCAGTTTGATGATCAATATTTTATTTCCTTTACTGTTCCGGATACCCTAAAAGCACTATTTATAAATGATTCCGGCGCTGATAAATATATGAACGCACTTTTCAACGGGATTAAAAATTTTAATCTTAGCAACCAAAATGTCAATCAACTTCAATATCAGCAATTTTCGACATTTGACATTATTATCCTCAATGATTTAAAAATTATCACTTCCGGACTTGGTAATGAATTGATTCAATATATCAATAATGGAGGTAAAGTTCTTATTTTTCCAGGAAGGACATCAGATTTAAAAACATACAATGACTTTATCTTGAAGGGTGGTGGAAAATCATTAGGTGGCTCAAGTATTAATAAACGCGAAGTTTCTTTAATAAATACAGAAGAATTTATTTTTTCGGACGTTTATCTGAATACTGGAAATAATCTGAAACTACCTGTTAGTACTTTTTCATACAACTTTTTAAATCAAGCATCTACTGGAGAAGAAAGGTTGCTGACATATAGGGATGGTGGCTCGTATTTATCCAAATTCCGAAAAGGAGATGGGCAGCTTTTCGTTTGTTCTTCTCCTTTGAGCAATGATGCCAATGACCTTGTGTATAATGCTGAGGTATTTGTACCCCTTATTTATAAAATGGCAATATCCACTACCAAACAAAAACAATTGTCATACACCATAAATGAAAGCATGATAGTAACTACAGAAAATAAAAGGAAAACTGGTGATTTTGTATACAGGATAATCGGTGGTAAATATGAAGTTATACCAGGACAGATTCCAGCTGGTAATTTGATAAATCTTGACCTTAGTAATCAGATCAGAGATGCGGGATTTTATGATCTTATATTAAACGAGGATATACTCGAAAAACTAGCTTTTAATTTTGATCGAAAAGAGTCCGACATGAGCATATATTCTGAATCAGAGCTAGAAGCCATCAATCCATTAAACAGTAAAATAAAATTAATACCGTCTACTCTCCAGGCAAATATATCCGGTACTATATCTGAAAAAGACAAAGGAATAGTTTTATGGAAGTGGTTCGCTATAATTGCTTTATTTTTTCTGGCACTTGAATCGCTTCTGATAAGATTTGTTAAAAATTGATATTTTATGGATGTTTTGATTAAGGATGTCACGATTATACACAAAGGTTCTGAATTTCATCTAAAAACGTTTGATATACAAATTCGAGATGGTATTATTATTAAAATTGAAAATAATATTTTTTCGCAAGATGTAGAAATTGTTTCAGGAAGTAAATTGATTTGTTGTGTTGGTCTTTGTGATATTGGTACACAAAGTGGTGAACCAGGATATGAACATCGGGAAACAATTTATTCTTTAACACGAGCCGCATTGTCGGGAGGGTATACCGCCTTAGCCATATTTCCAGAGACCAGACCTATCATCCAAACTAAAGGTGATATTCAATATTTGATAAATCATACATCCAGAAATGGAGTGAAACTTTTTCCAATTGGTGCATTGAGTAAAGATAATATTGGAAAAGATATCGGAGAATATATGGATATGAAACATGCCGGCGCCGTGGCTTTTAGTCAGGGAATTTCTTCCGTGCGGAATACAGGATTACTTGGGCGATCTTTGCAATATGCTTCAGTGACAGGTCTGAGTGTATTGCACCACCCTGACGATCATTTTCTGAGCGAAGGTGGCGAAATGCATGAAGGAGATACAAGTACGATGATGGGACTCAAAGGTATTCCTTCGATATCTGAAATTCACACCCTCCAAAGGGATATTTTACTGGTTGAGTATAATGGTGGAAAATTAATAGAGCATGCCATATCTACAGAAGAATCTATTGAAATTATAAGAACTGCAAAAAACAAAGGCATTAATGTTTTTAGTACTGTACCTTATCTTAATCTTATTTTTAGTGATGAGGATTTGGTGGATTTTGATACAAATCTTAAAGTTAAACCACCAATCAGGTCTCAGAAAGATAGAGAAACTCTTATTGCAGGATTGAAAGACAGCACAATTGATGCAATTATTTCAAACCACACTCCGCTCGACGAAGAGTCTAAAAACCTTGAATTTCCTTATGCCACACCAGGTGCTTCTGGCATTGAAACATGTCTTGCGGCCTGCATTACTTATTTAGAAAATGATCTGGAATTAGAAATAATCTTAGAAAAGCTTACAGTAGGGCCAAGGAAATTACTCAACATAACTATTCCTGAGATAAGAATCGGTGTAAAAGCAGATATTTGCGTTATTGATACAGGTGAAGCATGGACTTTTGAAAAGGAAAACTCCCTATCCAAGTCTTTGAATAATCCGTTTATTGGTAAAACATTTAAAGGGAAGGTAATATATACTTCGGTGTAAAATATTTTTTAAAAGCAAAAGCTTGCATCAAGCAACTTAAAGCAAGCTTTTTATAATTTTAAAACTGCTAATTTTAGCTCCTCTTTGTTTTAAACATTTCTGTAAGTTCCTTTTCTGTTCTAAAGCCCAAATCAAGAAAAGTAGAAGTTACAAACTTTTTTATATCCTGATAATCTCTTCCTCTTTTATCCGTATATATTTCCACTGACTTATTTATATACCTTAAACTCAGCTCTTTAATATTCTGATTAAATTTCTGATTAAAAAATGTATTTATATATGAAATAAATACTTTATTGATTTCAAAATACTCATGGTAACTTTCTGCATCAAGATTATTTAAAAAACTTTCGCAATAACCAAAAATACCATCACGAAGACATTCATTTTCTATGCTTAATCCTTTATGTTTGTCATAATATTCTTTGACTGAGCTGATAGTACCTTCGTGCACGTAACCTTTGGTATGAACTACATCCATCAAAGTATAATATTCGGATATACCGTCTTTTATCTTTGTATTTATAATTTTTGACATTCGTTTGTCTGCATCAGGAGTAATTTCTATGTCACTTCTATAAAGATGTAATAAGTGATCGAAATATTTATTTACAAATCCTGCATCTTCCTTTCTTAACTTATCCAAGATGGATGATATTGTTTTAGCTGATTCAGCATTAATGTTATAAAACATACCAGTGATCATCAAAATTTCAAGAAAGTCAGGGTCAGCGTGTAATGCATCGTTTGAAATGAGTTTATCCAATAGGGGTAGGAGACTATCATTATTAAATCTTCTATTAGCCCGATATTCTAAAAAAGAAATAAGAGAAGATCCAAATAATTTTAATTCAGTAGCCGTTGCAGGAAAATCTGCACTCAAATAGTTCTGATTTTGAAATTGTTTTTTATAATTTTCATATCCAATCTTTCTTTGAGCCAGATCCCTGTATTTGTCAAGTTTTTGAATCTGTAAAAATGATTTTACTTTTTTATTGGTGAGGTGTTCCATTAGATTGGTTAACCAAATATCACTGCTCAAAGCAAAGCCCACTTGAACAGTTTGGCCGATCCTCATTTTGATATAGTCAAAATTTGCAGATTCACAAATGGTATTCAGAATGTTTTTAAAATGATCCTGTGGCCTCTTATATTTAAAAGTTTCATCTATTTCACCCCTTAAAACTGCGTACCCCAAAATTTTAGGCAGAAATAATCCTTCAAAAACAGGATCTAATAGTTCCTTTTCGAGTGCAACTAGCTGAAGTGGATTATTGTCTGCTACATGAGTATATAATTCCATTATATGCGGTTCAAAAGCCTCAATCATTTGTTTATATATCTCTTCAGATTCATTTTCTAAATAAGTCTCTAATAACTCAGAATTCTGCATTGCAGATTTTAGCTGTTCCAAATGTGTCTTGTAGTTGGTGGCCAATGCTTCCATACTTTTTATATTTATATATTAATTAAAAAAGAAACAAAATTACGATCTGCATAGATAATCGAAAGTAATAAAACAAAACCTGATAAAACAACTCGTTTTATCAGGTTTTTGTTCCGGATTTATCCGGGATACGCTTTACAGCGTAAAATATTTTTTATAAACCTGTATTATCCTTCTTTAGGGGCTTCGGCATCAGATGCTTCAGCAGAATCTGGTTTGACTTCATTTTCAACAATGACTTCATCTTCAATTATTGGTTCAGTTACTTCATTCGCAACAATAGAATCTTCATCAACTATTGGTTCAGAAACTTCATTTTCAACAACGGCAACTTCTTCAACTATTGATTCAGGTACTTCATCTACAATATCTGACACAACTACTTCAATTGCTGAAGGCGTATCTTCAGTATCTTTTGATTCAATAGGTAGCAATACTTCTTTTACTTCTTCAATTTCTGAAATTATTTCACTTTTTATCTCTTTTACTTCTTCAATAACTTCAGGTGCTTCAGCTACAATTTCTTCTTTGACCTCCAAAACATCTTTTTCAGCAGGAACTTCCTCTGTTATTCTGAATGCATGTGAAGCCTCTTTTGTTTCTTCATCCGCTACTACAACTTTAGCTTTGGCTTCTCCTGATACTGACTTTCTGAAAGCGTCACGCTCTGCTTTAGTTTCAATTCTTCTTGATTCGATTTTATTTTCTTTTTCATCGATCCATTGTTGCCACATTGTGTCTGCCTGCTCAACAGTCATAGCACCTTTACTCACACCTCGCATGAGATGTTTTTTAAGGTAAACTCCCTTAAACCTTAGTATTGCTTTAACGGTATCTGTAGGTTGGGCTCCCTTTACAAGCCAGTCATATGCTGCATTTCTATCAATTTCGATAGTAGCAGGCTTTGTCATTGGATTATAAGTACCTAGTTTTTCGATAAATTTACCATCTCTGGGTGATCTTGCATCAGCAACAATGATGTGGTAAAAGGGGGCTTTTTTACGTCCTTTTCTGGACAATCGCATTTTTACTGCCATTTGTTAAAATTTAAAATATTATTTGAAAAATCAAACCCAGTTACGATGAAAAATCATCATCTGGGTTTTTAACGGCCGCAAAGGTAAAATAAATATTTGAAATCACAAATATTTAAAAATTAAATTTTCCACTTAGTGTAGGAAGTATAGGCGATTGATTTACCCTTAGATATTTTATTCGATCAAAATAGAAGATATTAGACCTGTCATAAACATTGGTTACACTTAAATTTATCTCTAAATTTGTATTTTTTGTAATTGAAACTTTTTTCTGTATTGAAAAGTCCAATCTGTGGTAATATGGCAAACGTCCACTATTTCTAACAGGAGAATACAATATGCCAACATTGTCTGAATTTTCGGTTTCATAATTCGTAGCTGGTCCTCCAAAATAATCAAGATAATTATAAAATCCTTTGGTTTTTGTAAAAGGAAAACCGGATCCAAGATTCCACCTTCCACTGATATGCCATGTGGCTTTTTTGTCCGGGGTATATGTAATCAACATATTAATGCTATGCCTTCTATCGAATATAGTAGGGTACTCCTGTTCGCCATCAAATCTTTTTACGTAGCCGTGCGAATATGTAGCCCAAACATATATTTTAGGTACTTCATATTTAAAAGTTAAATCCACACCGTATGCCTTACCTGATTCTACCGCATAGTCCGGTTGAGTTCGTTCCGTTTTATTCCTATTTACTACGATCAATTGATGGAAATTTTTATAATAGCCTTCTACACTTATTTGTAATGACTTAAAAATATCAAACTCAAATCCGGCAATCATGTGATTGGATATTTGAAGTTTATTTTTTACCGTATTATTATTCAATCCCAAAACTTGGGATTCAGGACCAGTAAGAAATCCATTGAATAAGTTTACTACATCTCTTTCATTAGACGTACTTAATAGATTTTGGGTATAACGGCCACCTGCTGCTTTTATTCTAAATCGTTCAGTAACATTGTACTTCATACCTAGACGAGGTTCCAAGGTAACTGTACCAAGTGACGAATAATATTGCAGTCTCAAAGAAGGCTCGATAACCAGATCGCCTACTATTTGCTTATATTTGCCAAATAACCCGAGCTCGGTGGTGTTTTGCTCCTGTGATATTCTGATACCAAATGGATTGAGAAACTCAAAATCTGTTCGTAAGCTCCTAAGTTCAAGGCCGTACTTTATTTCATTTTTATTACCAAAAAAAGAAAAATTTATATTAGCTGATAGTTCATCAATAGCAGAAGTACGTGGTATTTCACTTTTTTCCTGCAGAGATACATTATACATTGAAAACCCCAAAAGACCGTCCACTAGTATATTACTCCCTGATGGAATCAGCACAAAATTTGCTCCTGCGCCTTTATTTTTCCACTCTATTGATGCTATTGATGGATTGTTAAACCCATCTGAAAAATTAAAGCCAAAAAAATTAATTTTACTACCATTTGGTGTATTGACTGATAATTTACCATAAAAATCTGAAAACAAAAAAGGTAGACCTACAGAGTCATTATTGGCTGCATATTTATAGAGGGTTTTTGAAGTATTGTCGATAAGCGATTTTTTACCTGTTAGCGCATAAGAAATCGCTGTTTTACCTTCACTAAATTTTTTAATAGGTCCTTCTATTAAACCCTTAGCTAAAAAAGGACTGGCACTCATAAAGCCACTTGTTCTTGTTTTGTTTCCATCCCTTGTCTTCACATCTATTATTGCAGAAATCCTTCCTCCAAATTCAGCTCCGAATCCTCCAGTATGAACATCAACATTTTTTATTAATTCGGTTTCAAAAACTGAGTAAAAGCCTATTGAGTGAAAAGGGTTGAAAACATTTAAGCCATCTAAAAGTATTTTATTTTGTATGGGGGAACCACCTCTGATATAGATTTGCCCGCCTTGGTCTCCGGTTGAAATTACACCGGGTAGAATCTGTAAATATTGAACTAAGTCTGATTCACCTCCAACTGATGGAAGGGCTTTTATCTGTTTAGGAGATACCGATATCTGAGATATGTTTACTTGAGTTTTGGATTGTTCTTTTACAGCAGAAATAGACACTTCACCTAAAGTAATTATACTTTCATTTAATATAATAGTCTGATATATAATTGATGATGGCTTTATATTTACACTAACACTTGAACTATCGCACCCTATATAAGTAGCAACAATTCGGTATTCTCCTGCCGGAATGTTAGAAATGGTAAAAAAGCCATTTAGGTCCGTAGTTGCACCGTTGGGTGTACCTGATAGTGCTACATTGCAGTTTATAAGTGGGTTGCCTGTTTGTTTTTCATAGACATTGCCACGGACGGTGCCGTTCTGTGCATGTAGACTTAACTGTACAGAAATCAGATACATAACAAATAGACTATAATACTTAAGCACCTAATTTATTTTGAAAGAGCAAAGGTATCATAAAAAAAAAGTGTAAATTGCATTAGATTTAAAAAATGATTTAGATGTCAAAAAATCTGAGTTACCTTTCTGGAAGAAAGGGCCTTGATTTTAATCTTTTTGAGCAATTGGGAATTGCATCTCATGAAAGTGGATCACCCGATGCGGGTGAATTGGAACATCTCAGAAAAGAGTTTCTCTTCGGGAAGGCAAATATTTATGGCTCTGTATCATTTTACGATTTTTTGAAAGAAGAAAATAAAGGTAAAAAAATTTATTTATGTAATGGTTCTTCATGCTTAACTGCAGGAACGCAAGGGGCTTTAAAAATTGCATTACTCGAGCATTTTTCCTCTGTCCAAATAGGAGAGATGTGTTGTCTGGGAAGATGCCATGAGAATTCTGCGTTTCATTATAATGGGAGTAACTATTCCGGGCGCTCACATATTAAGATCGGTTCACTTCTGAATAATAGCGAAACTTTTGATGAGTCTTACCACACAAAATATCTAGGTACATCAGTCATCATGGCTGATTATATAAACTGTAAAGAATATTACAATGTATTAATTGATTGTCTTAAGAAAGAACCTTCTAAACTATTGGAAGAATTAGAAATCTCTGGCCTAAGGGGTCGGGGAGGAGCAGGTTTTCCTATTTCATTAAAATTAAGTGCTTGTAGGGAAGCCAAGGGGGCATCAAAATTTATAGTGTGTAATGCTGATGAAGGTGACCCTGGAGCTTATTCGGACAGATTTATTTTGGAGCAAAGGCCTCATGCTTTTTTGTTAGGTATGATGATTGTAGGTTATATAGCAGGCGCAGAATGGGGCGTAATATATATCAGAGCCGAATATCCTGAAGCAATTTCTATAGTACAAAATGCAGTAAATGATCTAGAAGCTATGGGGTTAACAGGTTCAAGTCTTTCCGGGTTAGATTTTCATTTTCGATTTAAAGTTATTAAAGCCCAGGGTGCTTATATCTGTGGGGAAGAAACAGCATTATTGTCTTCATTAGAAGGACAAAGACCTGAGGTCAGAATCAGACCTCCTTACCCTGTTCAAAAAGGACTGTTTAACATGCCTACTCTGGTCAATAATGTAGAGACTTTGGCTTGTATTCCTTATATAATGAAAAATGGAGGTAAAAAATTCAGTGAAATTGGACAAGGTAAATCTACTGGTACAAAACTTGTCTCCTTGGACGGCTATTTTAATAATCCCGGAATCTATGAAGTTGAAATGGGCACTCCTTTAAAGCTAATTGTTGAAAATTTAGGTGGTGGCTTTCGTGAGATGGTAAAAGCTATGCACATCGGTGGCCCGCTGGGTGGTTTAGTGCCAGTAACTAAAATAGATGAGCTTACCTTAGACTTTGAATCTTTTTCAGAAAACGGGTTTTTACTTGGCCATGCATCCATCATATGCATTCCTGATTCTTTTCCTTTAATAGAATACATCAAACATCTATTTCAATTTACGGCGCATGAGAGTTGTGGGAAATGTTTTCCATGCAGACTTGGATCCATCAGAGGCTATGAAATGCTCGAAAAAGCCACAAACTCAGATTATAAAATCGATTTTGAGTTAATGAATGATTTGCTGGAGACTTTGGAGATAGGTTCATTGTGTGCTTTAGGGGGAGGTTTGCCATTGCCTGTTAAAAATGCATTAAAATATTTTGCCCCAGAACTAAAGCAATATTTCAGTGATGACAGTATCTAACAATTTTCAGTATTTGGTTATAAAACATGATGCCTAAATGACTAAAATTAATATTGGAAGAACCGCTTTTCTAAATGGGGAGCCATTCGAAATAAAGCATGGTGAGATGATTTTGTCATTTATTAAACGAAATAAGTCAAATATTACTGTTCCCACCCTATGTGATGCACCAAATCTTGAACCATTCGGATCCTGCAGAGTATGTAGTGTTGAGATTGCTTTGGTGGCCGATGGTCCTAAAAAAATCCAGGCATCTTGTCATACTCCGGTTATACAAGGTAGTTATATATTTACAGATACCGATAGAATTAAAAAGCTTCGCAAAAATATTGTTGAACTTATACTTACAGATCACCCCTTAGATTGCTTGACCTGTGAAGTAAACAATAATTGTGAACTACAGACAGTAGCTGCGAGAGTGGGTATTAGGGAGGTCAGGTATCCGGAAGGGGAAAATCATCTTAAAAGGGAAAAAGACCTGAGCCATCCCTATATGAGGATGGATTTATCCAAATGTATTAACTGTTTCAGATGCGTGCGCGCCTGCGATGAAGTCCAGGGCGAGATGGTTTTGAGTATGGCAGGAAGAGGTTTTGAATCTAGGATTGTTAAGGGAAATGATGTATCTTTTTTTGAATCAGATTGTGTTAGTTGTGGCGCATGCGCACAAGCGTGTCCTACATCTGCAATTTCGGATATATTTGAATCAAAGTCAGTCGCTGTTGATAAGAAAGTTAGGACTGTTTGTACTTACTGCGGAGTAGGATGTAACCTTGAAGTCGCTGTGGTCAATGGTGCAGTAAAATCCATACAAGCACCATATGATGCAGAAGTAAATCAAGGGCACACATGTCTTAAAGGTAGATTTGCTTTTTCATTTTATAACCATCCTGATAGAATTAAAACTCCACTACTCAGAAAAAATGGAAGTTTAACTCCTGTAACATGGGATGAAGCTTATGATTTTATTGCTACAAAGCTGTCAGAAATAAAAATCGAATACGGTCCCGATGCTATTGCAGGTATATCCTCTGCTCGATGTACAAATGAAGAAAATTACCTGATGCAGAAATTTATAAGAGCAGTTATAGGTACTAATAATATAGATTGCTGTGCCAGAGTTTGCCATTCGCCAACTGCTTTAGGTATGCAAAGAGCCTTTGGGACAGGTGCAGCAACAAATAGTATTGAAGACCTTAAATTTACAGACTGTATATTGATTATTGGTGCAAATCCCACAGATGGTCACCCTGTTACAGGAGCAAAATTCAAACAGTTTGCTATGAAGGGAAAAACTACAATAGTCATAGATCCAAGAAGAACTGAAATCGCAAAATATGCGACCTACCACCTTGCATTACGTCCGGGCACAAATGTAGCTGTATTGAATATGATGTTGTTTTACATCATCAATGAAGGATTGTCAGACAATAATTTTATAGATTTAAGAACGGAGGGTTATCAGGAATTCAAAAAGCAGATACTTTCACTTGATATAGACGAGCTTTCATCAATTACTGGCCTGGAAAAAGATTTAGTGCGACAAGCATCAATTGCTTATGCTAAAGCTTCAAATGCAATGTCTTTTCATGGACTTGGGGTGACAGAACATTCGCAAGGAAGTTTCACGGTAATGTTGATTTCAGATTTGGCTATGATTACGGGAAACATAGGCAGACCTGGGGTAGGGGTTAATCCTCTCAGAGGGCAGAATAATGTTCAGGGAGCAGCAGACATGGGATGTCAACCTCATCAGGGGCCAGGCTATCTCAATACCTACGATCCAGAGATTAATAAAAAATATGAATTATTTTATGGAACTAAAATTCCCATTGGTAAAGGATACAAAATACCTGAAATGTTTGATGCCAGTATTAATGGCAATTTAAAAGCACTCTGGCTGATGGGAGAAGATGTAGTCCAGACTGATCCGAATACACAAAAAGTTATAAAAGCGATGGAAAATCTTGATCTACTAGTAGTTCAGGAGTTATTTATGACTGAGACTGCTAAATATGCAACGGTTATTTTGCCCGGAGCATCATTCTTAGAGAAAAGCGGAACCTACACAAATGGAGAAAGACGAATTCAAAGAATTCAAAAGGTTGTGGAACAACTTCCTGGTACCAAGGCGGATGGCCAGATAATTTGCGATATAATGAATGTTATGGGTTTTGAACAATGCGATTATGATCCCGAATTGATATTGAAAGAAATATCGCAAATTGTTCCATTTTTTGCCGGTGTCACATGGGCAAATATTGGGGATTTTGGAAAACAGTGGCCGGTTCTACCTGATGGGACCGATACAAAAATTCTTCATATTGAGTCATTTAAGAGAGGATTAGGAAAATTTCATTTTTTTGACTGGAAAGAAAGTAAAGAGATAGACACTTATGGGAAAGACTATCCTTATATTATTACTACAAATAGGGAACTCGAACATTACAATGCCGGCACCATGACCAGACGAACAAAAAATATTCAAATTTTAACAGAAGATGTTTTAATGATACATCCAAACGATGCAGCTAAACACTTTATTTCAGAGGGAGATATGGTATGTGTTGAGTCGCATAGAGGTAAAATCGATATAAAAGCAAGAATTACTGATGAAGTTAGACCTGGTGTACTGAGTAGTACGTTTCATTTTCCTGAAATAATGCTTAATAATATTACTTCAGATGAGCACGATAGCGAGACAATGTGCCCTGAATATAAAGTTGTAGCGGTTAATATCAGAAAAAGCAAAGGCAAGTATAAATTGAATACGGCAGAAGATTAAATCCGTGGTTATTCCTTTATTTTATAAACAGGTTTTAAATTAAGCGTTTTTTCAGCCCAGTCAAAAGTTGCTTTTTTCACACCTTCTATATCTTTTGAGAACATTGAAGCGCAAATAACATGGGCATCTGCTTTAGGAAATGCAACTTTTTGTTTTTTATTTTCAGGAGTACCTAACTCATTATAGAAATCCAGCATCCTTTTGACGGAAACAACCTTATCCTGATTCTCTTCGTCCTTATAATAATAGCCCATAAATACAGGAATTGTTATTTTTTTAAAGTTTTCTTCTGTCATATATTCATTAATCAAGGACTTTACCACAAATAAACTGTTGGTATGATATATGGAGTTACAGTATTTTTGAGCCAGGCTATCATAGTTGTTTCTGTTATACTCTCCTCCAATAATTAAATTTGTCAATTTTTTGCCCCAAGGATATAAAAGAAAGTCCGACTTTTGATCATAAAGATCGATATTAGGTGAGTACATAATCATACTGTGAATATTTTCTCCCGAGGAGGCAAGAATGGCAGATAAGGTACTGCCAGTCGAGCATGACATTACTATCACTTTGTTGCCCAACAATTTGCCAATATCTATGGCATCTTCTGCGGATTGAACATAGTTATCCGGTGTCAGGTTGATAAAGGAATTACTGTCAGCTTTACCGTGATCCTCAAGTCTGGCCAAATATAAATTAAATCCATATCTTTTTGCAAATTCTGTATGAATGGGGTCGCCTTCTTTCTGACTTGCAGAAAATCCGTGTAAATAAACTACAGAAAATTCAGTTTTTTGCTTCAATTTTTCATCTGCCCAGATAATTCTTGCTTGGTTGTCAGATTTAATATCTTTTATTTTAGATTCCTTTTCGGATATGTATGCTTCAATTTCAGGCAATGGCACATTTATTTCAGAATCAAATAGGACAGGCTTTTCAAATTTTTCTTTTGGGCCCGAAATAATACTTATAAAAAGGACAATAATAATAAGGATTAAAATTTTTAATGCATTCATTTGACTTTATTGATTTTTTGATGTATTGCCCAAACCTGAGGTATAAGTGCTTGATTTCCATCATTTATAATAATATAATCAGCAACTTTAGTTTTTTCCTCCTCGGGTAGCTGATTTCTAAACCTTTTTAATACTTCTTCACGTGATATATTATCTCGAAGCATAACCCTTTTTATTCTGACCTCCTCCGGACTTGTGACAACAATCAGAGCATCAAGCGACCTGTAACTTCCATTTTCGACAAGAAGGGCAGCTTCCTTAACGACATAAGGAGTTATACTTTTATCGAATTGTTCGGCCCATCTTTCAGCATCCTTTTGCACTACAGGGTGTATAATTTGGTTAATCTGATCCAGTAATGACTTATCAGAAAATATTTTTGAAGCTATAAAAACCCTATCAGGCTGACCATTCTTAAAATATGCTTCAATTCCCAATAAGGCCTTTACACTTTTTTTAACTGATGGATTAGAAATCAAAAGCTTCTTTGCTTTCTGATCTGCATAATATACCGGAATCTCCAAAGCTTCAAAAAGTTTACAAACAGAGGTTTTTCCCGATCCTATCCCTCCTGTGACACCAATTCTTTTCAAAAAGATCAGATTTATTAATATTGAGAAAGTTGTCTTGTCCACGTACCTAATAAACCACCCAAACCCGCAGTAAGTCCTCCTATTAATCCTGTAATAAAGAAAATACCTCCCGAAGAAATATTACCCATAAGTCCTGCTAATAAACCTGACATTGGGACATCAAAATTTTGATCTGCTACATAAGCCTTTAATAACCAAAGTAGAAATATCGCAATAAAACTACCGGTGAATGCATTAAATTTATTGGGATTAAAGATATAACATATTACAAATGAAATAACGACTATGATCCACCAAGGTAAGAATAATTGTGATACAAAACCAATGAAAACCAGAAGGGCTATAAATGTCAGATTCTTCATTTTTTTGGCTTTATTTGAATGGTTTGAGTAGATGTTTGTCTGATTTCTTCCGGGTTTTTGGCAGGATTTAACGCATAATATTCACCTTTTGTCCACGTTTCGATCATATTTTTATAGTATTTGCTTGATGGATTACCTGACTGACCACCCGGGTAGACCCCAAAAGCCTTAATCTTATCTTCAAGGCTAATTACCATGCGCCAGCTTGGACCTAAGGTTGTTCCCGTAGCATTAATAGCGTCACTACATCCATCTGCAGCTATATCCATAGATGAAAATACCGGAAGTCTTGTTAGATGATAAATATTTAACGGTTTATACTTTCCCCACGTAGTTCCACTTCCATCTGATTTACGTTTATCGAAATCTACAAATGCATCTTTTAGTGACTTTAAAATTATTTCATCAGCATTTTCTATCGATTTGGTTGATTTCATGTCAAAATATTTGTTTGACGGATCCGATTTTAATAATTCCAGCAGCCTCCAGTCTTCCGGCATTCTGACGCTCATTGACTTTCTGAGTTCTGAAAATTCATCCCATGTATTTTCATTCAATTTATTAAAAAATAGTTCAAAAAGTACCGGGGCTTCTGATACTGCCTTATACTGATAATTCCAATTTGTTAATGTTTTATAGTGATTCTTTTCCTTCTCGTTTAGATTACTTTCCAACAACTTTTCCTTTAATACTCCAATGAAATCGGATGCTTTGTAAGAAAAAGCATCCTGTTGCATCCTCTTCATTTCATCAGGAGTGATGTTGGACATTGAAGAAAGTTTATCATTAACGCTTCTGTTTCTGTATCTTTCAAATTTTCCCGTGAAGTAATAAGGATAGGTTTTATCAGCGCTTACCTGATTTGCGGAAGAAATAAAACCTCTTTTAGGATTTAGAATTTGTGGATTTTGATTCTTGGGAATCCAAGCTTGCCAGTTGTTTTTGCTAGAATTACCGTGCTCCACAAATCGACCATCCTGATCTTGTTTAGCAGGAAAACGTCCGTTAACCCTTAAAGCTATATCCCCTGAAGTAGATGCAAAACCAAAATTCTGAGCAGGTGTGATATATCCTTCTGTGCTTCTTAAGTATTCATCATATGATCTGCATTTCATAGCTTTGACAAATACGTTATACTCGTCAGTATCAGGTACGTCGTGGCATAACCACCGCATGGCAAGATCATGCCTTCCATCAGATGATGTATTATAAACAGGTCCCCAATAAGTATATTTAACGGTATCAATCATGGTCGTCCTGCCTTTAACTTTGATTTCTTCAAATCTGTAAGTTACTTCAGTTTCTTTTCCGTCCAGCATATATCTTGTTCTGGCTTTATCGGTCCATTCTATTAAGAATAAATCTTCTACATCTTGTCCTACATTAGTTTCTCCCCATGCTATGTGGTCATTAAAACCTATCATGATTCCAGGCATACCAGGAAATGAAACTCCATAGGCATTAAATTCAGGAGTATGAATATGTATTTCAAACCATATCGAAGGAAGTCCAAGGCTAAGATGAGGGTCATTACAAAAAATTGGTTTTCCACTAGCAGTTTTACTGCCACTTACAGCCCAGGAATTGCTCCCGATACCTTTTTCTTTAGGTTCATAATATGATTTTAGAATAGGTTCTGTTATACCAGCAGCAGTTTTCTGCTTTGTCCCGTACAATGTATCAAATGCATAAGGCTTTTCAGTAGGTATAACTGGATTTTCTACAGATTGCCTTTCAGGATATAGCATGTCAAACTCAGCTTTACCTAACTTAAGCATTAAGTTAGTATTCGTTATATCATCATTTCTGCCGGCAAGGGTTAATGACATTTGCTTAAAAATAAGGGCTGATTTAAGTGGTGTCCATTCACTTGGGGCGAAATCAAATAACTTAAATTCAATAGGATAATCTTCCTTTTTTAAACTTTTTATAAATGCATTCACTCCGTCAACATATCTGTATGCTGAATTAATATCTTTAGATTTTTCCCAACCTTGTAAAGCATTTTCAGCTGCATATTTCATGCCTCTTCTACGTTTTTCCAAATCGATTTCAATGGTTCTATCACCCAGAATTGAAGATAACTCACCGGCAGCAGCCATAGTCAAAAACTCCATTTGAAACAATCTGTTTTGAGCTTCTACATATCCCTGAGCAAATAATGCATCTTCCATGTTTTCAGCATAAATGTGTGGTACTCGTCTTTCATCATAAATAATCTCGACTTTACCTTTAAGTCCATAATCTTCAAGAGTAATTTTGTTGGTTTCATTTTTTGCATCTGAAGTCCATGCGCCTGAAAAAGGGTTCAGGAACTTGCCTAAAGGCGGTATTGGGGTTTTTAACGGATTGAAATTTCCGTTGAGAAATAAAACCAATCCAACGGTAAATATAACCGCTACGAAATAAAGTATTTTACGAAACATAACTTGGCTAAAAGATTTTCGGCATAATGATAATGCTTTTTATAATATTAGTAATATGCCTATGAAATAAAATTTGATTTAAATATTATTCTCACAATTTATCACCTTGTCATAAATCAGGTTTAATAGCTTTGTGGTATAAAATATTTGTGAAGCAAATGCTAATTCTTTTATCGCCTTCTAAAACTTCAGCGCCCACTAATCTCATAAAAGATAATTACACTTTACCCGTCTTTAAATCCGAAACGAGTGAATTAATTAGAATTTTACAAACCAAAAGTATAAAAGAAATCCAAGCATTGATGAACATAAGTGATAAATTGACAGATCAGACTTGTAAATGGATCGAATCTTTGAGTTTATATAACCATTCACTACATGCTAGGTGCGCAATTTATAATTTTAAAGGTGAAGTTTATGTTGCTTTGAATGCTGAAACTATGGATGAAGGTGATATTAGCTTTGCCCAGAATCATCTCAGAATTTTATCAGGCCTGTATGGTGTCTTGAAGCCTATGGATTTGATACAGTTGTATAGACTTGAAATGGCAACACGTCTTGAGACTGAAAGCGGAAAAAATTTGTATCAGTTTTGGGGCGATAAAATCACATTGTTTCTAAATAATGAATTAGAAACAATGGGTAGTAATATTTTAATCAATCTGGCGTCAGAGGAGTATTTTAAAAGTGTCAATCTTAAGCTATTACGGGCTTTTGTAATTTCAGTTGATTTTTATGAAATAAAGCAAGGCAAAAAAGCTTTTGTTTCTTTTAGTGCTAAAAAAGCCAGAGGATTATTGGCAGCTTACATTATTAAAAATCGGATATTGAATTTTGATGGGCTTTTAGATTTTAATGAGGAAGGATATGTCGTTGATAACTTTATTCAAAATAAAAATGGACACATCACATTTGTTAAACAATAGAAGTAAGCCTATTTTTTTTTCTTTTTTTGGCCTCTTGTCTTAGGTTTACCGTATTTGACCATCATTTTATCTTTATGACTTACTTTGGCATTTACCTTTTTATTTTTATTCTTTTTTTCCTGGAAAGCACTTTGGTCATCTTTAATTTTAGGAAGTTTGCCAAGAACATTTTTCATATTAATCTTAGGCAGTTCTGCATCTGTCAATTCATTTGACACAATAAGTTCGGCCGGTAAAGACAATATCGGAATTTCATACTTCATAAATTCTTCAATTTCAGCCAACCAATCTAAATCAAGATTTCCTACTAAAGAAATAGACTCTCCTTTTTTATCAGCTCTTCCTGTGCGCCCTATCCTGTGAATATAATTCTGCGGCTCATCCGGAAGGTCAAAATTTATCACATGAGACACATCTTCAATGTCGAGTCCTCTTGCAATGATATCGGTAGCTATAAGTAACCTGAAAGTTCCATCCTGAAATTTTTTAACAGCGTTGAAACGAAAATTCTGATCTTTGTTGGAGTGAATAATGCCTGTGTTCTCTGGATATTTTATACAAATTCGGGCAAATAGCTCGTCTGCCAATGCTTTCGTGGAAACAAAAAGAAGAATTTTGGTCATTTCTTTATGAGAGTCCAATAACAAGTTTAGAAGATTTACTTTTGTATTAAAATTTGGAACACGAAACATTCCTTGATTGATATTTGAAAGTGGCGAACCAGAAGGAGCAGCTTCAATTTTTTCCGGAACATCGAAGTATTTTTCTATTAAGGCTTCGACATCTTCTGTTATTGTAGCTGAAAACATCAGATTTTGTCTTTTTTCGGAAAGTAAATCGAGAAGATGTTCAAGCTGTGACCTGAAGCCTAAAGCCAGCATTTCATCAACCTCATCAATTACTAGTTTTTTAATTGTCTTAAGATTAAGAGTACCGTGATAACCGAGATCAAGTAACCTACCAGGAGTACCCACTAATAGGTCCACGCCTTCGGCTACCTCAAATGCTTGAGTTTTTAAGTTTGTTCCCCCATAAACAGCTCTTATCACCATATTTAGGTGTTTTGCAAGCATTTGAGCTTCTTCCATCACTTGCACTGCTAGTTCTCGGGTAGGGACAATGATCAGTATCTGAGCATGCCTGTTTTTACTGAAAGACCAGCTCTTAAGTAATGGCAGTAAATATGCAATGGTCTTACCTGTCCCGGTTTGAGCTATACCTTGTACGTCACGTCCCGACATTATCACCGGAAATGCTTTTTGTTGGATGGTTGTTGGCTTAGTAAAGCCTGCTTCATCAAGTGCCTTCCAAAGTGGATTGGAGAGATTTAAATCCCTAAAGGTCATATTAAGTGTGATTTTTCTATCAGACCTTCTTTGGGGGAAGATCAAATGCGATAGCGTTATGTTCG
Organism: Saprospiraceae bacterium; assembly: GCA_043748345.1. Classification (GTDB taxonomy): domain Bacteria; phylum Bacteroidota; class Bacteroidia; order Chitinophagales; family Saprospiraceae; genus OLB9. The sequence goes on along the minus strand of JAYTNJ010000161.1, from coordinate 7,128 downwards.
AAATGTTCACGATGAGAACCATCACAAAAAGGTTTATTATTTGATAACCCACATCTGCAAATTCCGACAGTGGTTCTTCCTTGGAGGCCATATTCATTGCCCTGACTATCGGTTATTACAAATTCTCCTTCTATTTTTAGTGACCCATTACTGTTAACTGTTATTTTAGTTGGTGTTGACATAAGTATATTGATATTTTTGTTAATTTAAATTTATTAGGTAGCTTTTGTTTTATGACTTTAATAGTAGTTTTCTTCGTAAAAAATGATGTGTGTATCTACAATGATTAGTGCTCATCAAGCTAAAATTAGTAAACATTTCGATTGAATTTCAATTTTTTGTGGCCTCACCAGGAATCGAACCTGGATCAAGAGTTTAGGAAACTCCTATTCTATCCGTTGAACTATGAGACCATTTTCTGTAAAGTGCCGCAAATGTAAGAAAATAAATTAAATGTAAAGTACTTATAAGGCATTGAAAAAACAATAACAAGATTCAATTTGTTATCTTTGCGGTCTTAAAATTTTATAGATTTGCTACAAAGACAAGTCCAGGCTGATTTACCAACAAGGTGGGGCAATTACAATATTTTCGCTTTTTCTGAATATAAAGAAGATGTTCAACCACACATAGCACTTTTACATAGGGATGCTGATTTGCTCCGCAGTGTAGCCGTAAGAATTCATTCGGAATGTATTACGGGAGATTTGTTTGGTTCCCGCAGATGTGATTGTGGTGACCAGTTTGAGGAGTCCATGAATATTATCAGTATTCGAAAAGGACTTATGATATATTTAAGACAAGAGGGGCGTGGTATTGGGCTCATTAATAAGTTAGAAGCATATAATTTGCAGGATAAAGGGCTAGACACATTTCAAGCCAATGTTCATCTGGGTTTTGAGCCTGATGAGAGAGATTTTAATATAGCTATAGATATATTAAAAGACCTTAAAATTTCGTCAATAGAGTTAATAACAAATAATCCAGAGAAAATTGCTACCATCGATCATTCTACAATTAAGTTGATAAAAAGAATACCTTTGATAATTTCACCTAAATCGGAAAACGAAAGATATCTAAAAGTAAAACAAGACATTATGGGACATTTACTCTAAAATGCTTTAATATGAATATTGAAAATTTTACAGAATATTGTCTCAATAAAAAAGGAGTTACAGAATCTTTTCCATTCGGAGGTGACACTTTAGTTTTTAAGGTATCAGGAAAAATCTTTGCTTTATGCGCTATTGATAACATACCGTGTAAAATTAACCTTAAATGCGACCCCGAGTGGGCGATAGAGTTAAGAGATGAACATGAAGATATCAGGCCAGGTTTTCATATGAATAAACTTCATTGGAATACGGTTAATCTTGAGGGTTCTCTGGAATTATCCTTAGTTAATAAAATGATAGATCACTCGTATAATCTTGTCGTGAAGTCGTTACCCGGATTAGATCGGCACAATTTGCTTGAACTATGATTTTTTGAAATTATAAAAAGTATTTAATAAATTGTTGCCCAAGGATTTATATTTTGACATTGCAATAGTAGGGCAGGGTATAGCCGGCACTCTCATGGCTTGGTTTCTATTCAAACATGGCAAAAAAGTTTTAATCATTGATGATGACTTTAAAGGATCATCTTCAAAAATTGCTGCAGGAATAGTTAATCCTATTACCGGTAAAAACTTTGTGAACAGTTGGCGGATTCATGAGTTTTTACCTGTTGCTATTGAAGCTTATGATGACTTAAGCGACTTCCTTGGAATTAAAACCTACACAAAGGCGAATATCGTGCGGTCTTTATACACCATTGAAGATGAAAACAAGTGGTTATCAAAAGCCGGAGGTTCTGATGGTAGTCAATATATAGTGCCTTACCCTGACCTGTCTGAATTCTCTGGTAAAGTTGATCCCCAATTTAGTTATGGAGAGTTACAAGGAACTTTTTCTGTTCACATATTTGATCTTATGAAGAGTTTTCGGAAGAAATGGGTCCAAAATGACTCTTATCTAAAAGACACATTTAATTACAATGAGCTTACAATACTTCCCGAAAGTCTACAATACAAAAATTACTTTTTTAAAGAAATTGTCTTTTGCGAAGGATATAAAGCCCTAAATAATCCTTATTTTACTGAAATTGGATTTGCTCCGTCCAAAGGAGAAGTCTTGATCCTGAAGATACCTGGTGCCCCTTTTAAAAAAATGTACAAAGATGGAGTTTTTATCATGCATCAAGAAGATGATCTGTATTGGGTTGGTTCTGGATATGAGTGGGATACTTTAGATGAAAGCCCCACTGAAAAAAAATTTCAACTGCTGAGTAAGCAGGCTAAAAGAATATTAAAAATTCCGTATGAAGTAGTTGATCATAGAGCTGCTATCAGACCAACAATGCATGATAGGCGTCCGATTTTTTTAGTCCATAAAGAAATAGATGGGATGTATTTATTTAATGGTTTGGGCACCAAAGGTGCAAGTATTAGTCCATTCCTGGCAAGGCAATTTAGCAGATATATAATCGGAAAGAATCCAGAAAATCTGATTTTTGCCTAGCACTTTTTATATCTCCGTAATTATCAGATACTTAAATAATTGTTAAATATTTTTATCAAGAATTATGATGAATTTCTTGCATATATCATTCTTACTCCACATCTTTGCACCCCACATAATAAAAGAAGATATATGTATTTAATTGTATTGTAAATTACTACAAAATTTATTAATACGTATTAATATTTTATTTGATGTTATCTTTATTTGATTGGGTGCACCTTATTTTGAGTTTCTGAATTTAATTTTATGAGTATTTTTGATAAAAGAATTAATTATAAGCCTTTCGAATATCCTGAAGTTCTAAAGTTTACTTCTGCTATGAATAGTTCTTTCTGGGTTCATTCGGAGGTTGACTTTACAGCAGATGTACAGGATTTCCATTCACACCTTACGGAGGCGGACAGACAAGCAGTCAAAAAAAGCCTTCTTGCCATTGCTCAAATCGAAGTAGCGGTAAAGTCTTTTTGGGGTAATCTATACCTACATTTACCAAAACCTGAATTTAATGGACTGGGTAGCACTTTTGCTGAGTGTGAATTCAGACATTCAGAAGCATACTCAAGATTATTGGAAGTTTTAGGTTATAATGACGAATTTGAGCAACTGATTACCGTCCCTGTTATAAAAAAGCGCATTGATTACCTTTCTATAGTTTTATCGAAAAGTAAATCGGATGACAGGCAGGAATATTTACTTTCACTCATACTTTTTACAATACTAATTGAAAATGTCTCTCTTTTCAGTCAGTTTGCTATCATTTTATCTTTTACCCGGTTCAGAGGTGCCATGAAAAATGTAAGTAATATTATTGCATGGACTTCAGTAGACGAGCAACTTCATGCTAATGCCGGTATATACATTATCAATAAAATAAGAGAAGAACATCCAGAAATATTTGATGAAAAAACGCTTACAACTATTATTAAAGTGGTAAGAGAATCTTTAGAAATAGAATTTGAAATTTTGGATTGGATTTTTGAAGATGGTGAAATCGAAAATATTAAAAAATCTGACCTTCTAAATTTTATGAAATACAGAGTGGATGAAAGCCTGGAAAGAATAAATATTGCCAAAGTTTTCCATATCAGCGATAGTCAATATAAGCCCATGATGTGGTTTGAAGAGGAAGTTTTTGCTAATAGTCTGGATGATTTTTTTGCTAAGCGACCTGTCGAATATACTAAACATGACAAAAGCATTACTGCAGACGACTTATTTTAATTAATATCTATTTCAAAACGGTACTAAAATTTAAATACATGGAAGAAAGACTTTGGTGGGTCAATGACGAAAGTGAACAGGTGCTGAATCGTGGTTACCTTCTCAAAGGAGAAACCATAGAAGGTGCAATAGATAGGATAACATCTGCAGCTTCTCAAAGACTTTTTAAACCAGAGTTGAAACCAGCATTTACCGAAATGATCGAAAGGGGTTGGATGAGCTTGAGTTCACCCATTTGGGCAAATATGGGGACAGAAAGAGGTTTACCTATATCTTGTTTTAATGTGCATGTCCCTGACTCTGTGGAAGGTATTACCAACAAACTCGGCGAAGTCATAATGCAAACTAAGATAGGAGGGGGAACTTCTGGCTATTTCGGAGAGTTGAGAGAGCGGGGCAGTGCAGTTTCTGATAATGGTAAGAGTTCTGGTGCTGTCAGTTTTATGAGATTATTTGATACGGCTATGGATACGATTTCTCAGGGTGGGGTAAGACGAGGTGCTTTTGCAGCTTATTTAGATATTGACCACGCGGATATTGATGAATTTCTGACCATTAAGAGTATAGGCAGTCCCATTCAAAATTTATTTTTTGGTGTTTGTGTCCCTGATTATTGGATGCAGGAAATGGTCGACGGTGACCGTAAAAAGCGTGAAACATGGGCTAAATTGCTCGAAAGTCGTCAGCAAAAGGGTTTGCCCTATATCTTTTTTTCCGATAACGTAAACCGTAATAAACCGCAGGTTTATAAGGATCACGAGATGACTATTTATGCAAGTAACTTGTGTTCGGAAATTGCACTTCCATCCAGTGAATCTGAATCTTTTATATGTTGTCTTTCATCTATGAATCTTGAACTTTATGATGACTGGAAAGATACTGAAGCAGTAAAAATGGCAATTTTTTTTCTGGATGCTGTCCTTCAGGAGTTTATCGCGAAAACTGAAAATAATCATTATCTCTCAGCGGCGAATAGATTTGCAAAAAGACATCGTGCATTGGGTCTGGGTGTGTTAGGATGGCATTCATATTTACAACGAAACAGAATTTCTTTTGAAGGGCTGCAATCAAAAATGCTGACCACAGCAATATTTAAAGACATACAGGAAAAAGCAGAAAAAGCATCCGGTGATCTTGCAAGGATCTATGGTGAGCCCGAACTCCTAAAAGGGTATGGAAAAAGAAACACGACTCTTCTTGCAGTAGCGCCGACTACATCATCTTCTGCTATTCTGGGTCAGACATCACCTGGCATAGAACCTTTCAGCAGTAATTATTATAAAGCGGGGCTCTCAAAAGGCAACTTTATGCGCAAAAATAAATATTTGCGGTTGCTGCTCACAGAAAAAGGTATCGATAATGAAGATACCTGGCGAAGTATTATGTTAAATCATGGTAGTATCATGCATCTGGATGAACTCACTGAAGAAGAAAAGTCCGTATTTAAGACATTTAAAGAGATTAGCCAGCTTGAAATCATCCAACAGGCTGCTATCAGACAAAAATACATAGATCAGGCACAAAGTCTCAATCTCAATATACCCGCTAGTCTTCCCGTTAAAAACGTCAACCAGCTTATCATTGAGGCTTGGAAATTGGGTGTAAAAACCCTTTACTATCAACGAAGTCAAAGCGTATCCAAAGAACTGGTAGCCAATTTGGTTAACTGTTCTAGTTGCGAATCATAATTTTTATGATGTTCCTATTTTTTAATAAGTTCATTTTTAACTTTACCATTATCTCTTTTTAATCATCTCCTCTACCTTTTCCAGTAACCAGGGTTTGGATACGACGCCCTTGGCATCTTCGATCTCTGCTTTTAGTTTTAGTACTTTGCTTTGCTCCTTTGGATTGATTTTCATCAATGCTGTTGTGAATCTGATGAGGTTTAAGTAGTGGATTTTTCTGGCCGGTGTTAAAGATTTTTCTCGTCTTATATACATTTTATAAGATAGAAGAAATGACTCCAGAACGTCAAATTCGTCCAGTTCATAGTATGCTGCTAACTGGAGGGTTTTGGCATTAAGATTGTACCAGACGTCTTCATAATTTACTTTATTAAGATGATCTAAAACTCTACCAAAATTTTTCCTGTAAAATTCCAACCGTGCTAAGCTAAATTCAACAGCATTATCTTTATATTTTGGATCCAAATATTTAGCAAAATCTGCTATAAAATTTTCTGTCCATTCAAACTCTTTGATTCTTAATCCTATCGGCACAATATTTCGGAAATCTGTTGGTGATATCAGATTATTTTCGATTAATACATTTTTATTTAAAGCATCTTTATACATTTCAAAAGTCTCTTTATGAAATTCAATAACATTTTTATTGCCTTTATTTATACAATAACTTATAGCAGATGCATAAATTTCTCGTTGTTCTTCAGGTGGGAATAAGTGAATATTATTTTGGATTAATTTTTTAAGTTTAAAATAATGTTCTGTGTTATTTTCATCCGTGTACGTTAATTGCATTATATAATAAATCTGTACAGCAGGAATCTCATTAAAGGGGTCAGATTCAGCAAGCTGGAGAATTCTATCCATATTTTTCATACTTATATCCAGTTTATACATCTTTTTCCAAGTCAGTAAAGTGCAAAAAAGCCTGAGTTTTTCTGCAACATAAAAATAATCTAAGTTAGCAGAAATATTTTGAATATTAAGTTCAGTGTCAATTTCAAACTTTTCATTCTTTTTTTCATTCTCAGTCTTTAGACTAAAAATATTTTTTTCAATCAGGTATTTATTTAAATAAAATTCTGAAGATTGATTAACTTCGTACTTATTAAGTCGCCCAATGTCTCCCAAAATTCCATTATAAAGTTTAGCCATATTCCTTTTACCCGCTCCGGCGAGTTTGTGGCAAGCCCTCAGGCTTGTCATACTTTCATATTCCTGCTGTGCAATAAAATCTTCAAGCAGACTGATCAGATCCGAATTCAATTTTAAAAATTTCTGGTTATTATAAGGCTCATTTTGATAAACATATTTCCAGAGTGATTCATTGGATATATCTTGCACACGGTTATTTTTTAAATTTATTTCCAAATTATCGAAGTAGTCTGATATCTGTTTATTAACGTTAAAGTAAGGAGAATGGACGAATTTCCTGAAACTATTAAGCTCATAAACACTCAAGATAGCTAAGGCAGATAATATTTTTTTTTCTTTCATATATTGACAATTGCAAGCATAAAATTAAGTATTTTTGGTCAAATTATCTTCGTTAGATTATTTTATTAAGTTGTGCTTTACACTTTGTGCTTTGGATTATTTACATTCAATAATGAAAATTCCATTAATCTATCATGTTTTATTAGTAATTTAATTGAAAA